>JBEHYB010000033.1:0-23532 GCA_048498395.1 Pseudomonadota bacterium | reverse complement strand
GAAGGATTCGAAGGGCGCTTTGGTTACTACGAGGCAGTCGAATCCTTCCATAGAGAGGCGCTGCATGTTTTTAACCGCCTCATCAGGCGTAACCATCAATGCCATGACCGTTGCATAAGGAGCGATCACCAGGTCGTCAGCAAGACCGCGCTTAAGTCCAAGACCCGGTACGCCAAAAGCCCGGTACTGGTAATTGAGCTGTGCATCGAACATATGATAGCCGGATTCCGATATACCCCAGACTACATTTCGTTGCGCGCCATATTCGATCTGTCGCCGCACCGATGCCTTGCATGTCTGGTCGAGCAGCGTATTCTCGCAGGGCGGCATAACCAAAAGCGGCATCAAATATTCGAACATGGAACCGCTCCATGACAAAAGAACGGGCTTGCCCGCGGCGCGCGTCAGCTTACGACCCAACGCAAACCAGCTTTCCTGCGGTATTTGTCCCTGGGCGATCGCGACGAAATTGGCAAGCCGCGCTTCGGATGCCAGAAGATCATAAAAACTGGCATCGCGCCTGCGGTCAGAAACATTGAACCCGATTGTCAAAAGGTGATTTGCCTTGTCATACAGGAAATCATATTTCATTCGTGACATGTCTTCACATTTTTGCGCGAGCATTTCCAAAGCTTCCATTCTTTCGCGCGCGCGCCTGCCGGTCGCCGGATTCTCAGATCGCGCCAGATCGCGTAGCGTCGGAATAAAGGCGACAGCCGCCGGGAAATCCTGCAATAGATAAATCAAATCATCTCTTGCCTGTGCGGACTGTCTGGTAAGCGCCTGCGCCCACCAGCCAATGTCTCCTGTGCCCTGCGCCGCATGCGCGAAACTCGACGCTTCACCCGCCAGACGCACGATGAGATATCTGATTTCGTCAAGAGCGGTCGGCAATGTATCGCATCCGGACAAAAGCCATGTTTCAAACGATCTAAGCTGCGCCGGAACCTCACCGCCGGACGCATCCGTCAGCAAATCAAGCGTATCCTTTAATCCTTCGAAGACGCGTTTATCGATGACCGGTTGATCAGCGATTTCAAGCAGGCCCTGCCGCAGCGTCATAAGATGGCCGGCCAGATTGCCGCTATCCACAGTCGATACATATCGGGGATTAAGCGGGCTTAATGTCTGCGTGTCGTACCAGTTAAAGAAATGGCCTTCATATTTTTCCATTTCCTCCATAACCTCAATGGCATTGCGTATTCTGTCGATGACTTGACCGGTCGTGGCATAACCGAAATCCCAGGCCGTCAAATTCGCCAGTAGTGAGAGGCCCATATTCGTCGGCGACGTACGATGGGCAATGACCGAAACCGGATTTTCTTGCACGTTATCGGGCGGCAGCCAGTTATCGTCAGGCCCGACATAGGTTTCAAAGAAATTCCATGTCTTGCGGGCAATTTTTCTCAGGAAAATAATTTGTTTTTTGCTGAGCTCTACTTCGGTGTCCGTGGAAGGCTTGCTGACTTTCCAGGCGATCAGGGGAAACAAGGCCCACAAGATGAGTATATCCAGCGGCGCGCCCATATTGGCATGTCCATAGGCCAGGTACAGGAATGAAATTAAGGCGACGAGCGGCGAGGCCCACATTGTGCGATAGGCCGCCCAGACCCCGCTTTCCTTATTGGACGGTAATTCGGTCGAGGCCACCCATTCAAGCAGATGCCTGCGTGAAATCGCCAGACGATATATCGTCCTTAGAATGGCATCCAGATGATAGAAGGCTTCGAAAGGCAGCGACGCAAGAGTAAATACAGATTGCAGCACATGTTTAACCACGGACGTAATAAAAGATGATACATGCTGATCGAGCGTGACATCCTGGGATTTCCTCATCAGGTCACGGAGTGACATGCATAGCGACGGGATAAAGAGAAGTCCGATCACTGCAATGGTCCACTCCCACGGCCTTGAAGTCGCAATCCATCCGGTGACAAGCAACCCGGTCATCGCAACTGGCACGACACTACGGCGCAGATTATCGAATATCTTCCAGCGCGCGAGAGCCGTCAGCGGATTCTTCAGGGGTTTCCTTTCAGGCCCGGGCACGCTCGGGAAAAGCCAGCCTGCGATCTGCCAATCCCCTCTGATCCAGCGATGGCGGCGACTTACATCTGCGGCATAATGAACCGGATATGGCTCATATAACTGCACATCGCTTATTAGTCCGGAACGCGCATAGCATCCTTCGAGCAGATCGTGGCTTAAAATTCTGTTTTCAGGAAAGCGATTGCTGAGCGCAAGTTCGAAAGCGTCCAGGTCATAAATGCCCTTACCAATAAATGAACCTTCGCTGAAAGCATCCTGATAAACATCAGAGACCGTTCTCGTATATGGATCGATCCCCGCCTCCCCTCCGGCAAGAGAAACATAAAGAGAAGCGTTCTTGCCGGGCAGACTTGATGTCACGCGCGGCTGTAGAATGCCATAGCCTTCGGTTACGCGCTGCTTGCCTTCATCATAATGCGCGCGGTTTAATGGATGCGCCATCGTAGCAATCAGCTCTGATGCTGCGTCACGCGGCAATTGCGTGTCCGTATCCAGCGTAATGACATATTTGACCTGCCTCAATATCCCGGTCCGGCCCTCGATGACGGAAAAATGAGTAGTCGTACCCTCCTTAAGAAATTCATTGAGCGCTGATAATTTGCCGCGTTTGCGCTCATAACCCATCCAGGTTTTGTCCTGCGCATTCCAAAGGCGCGGCCTGTGAAGAAGAAAGAAGATATCATCTCCATATTTCTGGTTCAGGAGCTGAATTCCTGCACGGGCCCGCGCGACCAGTTCGGCATCCTCCGGTCTGGTTTCCGTGGAGGAATCGGCGAAATCGGTCAGAAGGCAGAAATGCAGGTTCTGGTTGGCATTGGCGAGATAGCGTACTTCAAGCCCTTCGCATAAATCGTCCACGCCTTCTGGCCGGGTCAGCAAGGTCGGAACGACGACCAAAGTCCGGGCCGCCGCCGGAATGGCTTTTGAAAAATCAAGCCGCGGCAAGAATCCCGGCTTTACAAGCATGGTCGCAAGCCAGTTGACCATGACGACAGCGAACTGGCTTGTCGCGACAATGGACATGAGCATTATAAATATCAAAAACTCGCGCGGCAGCCCATCCTCGCGGGCAATGGAGAGAAAACCCCAGCTTGCCGCCGCCGTGATTAAAAGCACGGCTCCAAGGTAATTTCGCAAAGGATGGCGCTTTAAAAAATGATGCGCCTTCTCGACCAATGTCAGTTTGACATCAATCGCTTTCTCAAAAGCATCGCGCCCTCTTCCTATTAAATAATATCCTATATGGCTCGCAAGATCATCTGCCTGGTTTCCGCGCGAGAATGAGAGAGCTTTCAGGGCGATCACTTCTTCGGCAAAGCCGGATTTCTTGGCGAGAAGTTCAATTTTATGTCGATAGAGATCGCGCGTGGGGAAATCCATACGACCATAGAATTCGGATGGATCTTGACGAAGCGCGGATTCGACAAGACTCAGCTCTTCAACAAATTCTCTCCAGTTTGTCGTACCGAGAATGCGCAGACTTCCTATACTGTTACTGACCGATACCTGGTCTGCTGCCTGCTGCTGTATCTCCGCCGCGACAAGCTGCTCGATATTGTTGCCTGTCTGGGAAAGCCGCTGCTCTATCCAGCTGAGCGGCAAGGCCAGCGCGGGACCATGGCCTTGCAGGCACCTCGTGATCTCGGCGACAAAAGCGCCATCCATCGGCGGGTTTGATCTCGCCATATCGGCGATAACCAGAATCAGATTTGTCGAATCCTTCTCGGCAACCGCGATCATCTGGTCCGCCCAGTAATCCGCAAGATTTTGCTGCGCGCGACTCACGGCCAGCCGCGCGGCAATACGGCGCAGATTTTCGATTAATGCCAGGCGCAGCATAATTGGGAACGCCCATAACTCTCCAAGCTTGAGCGGCGAGACAGTTTGATAAGCGGCAACGAAACGGGAAAGAGTCCCAGGATCAAGATGTGCGTCGCTATGCGCGATCGCTTCGAGCGCGATATCATAGACACGCGGCAATTCCGCTGAAGGCCCCTTCAAAAGCCTCGGCAGCCCTTTGCTATATTTTTTTGGCAAATGCCGTTTAGCTGTGCGTATCTGATCGTCAATCAGGTAAAAATTATCAAGAAGCCATTCTTCGGCTGGCGTAATATGCGGATTTTCCTGAAGCGTCGAAATAAGAAGCTTCGACGTTTCAGAAATGACACGTTCATTATCCGACAGGCGTTTGAGCAGTTTGTTCTGACCCGACGCGTCATTAATCCTGTGCGATCTTGCAAGCTCCTTTCCATGCAGATCCATTTGATCGGCGTTGAAAAGTTCGGAGCGCAGAGGCAGCGGATTTTGCTTTGTACCGGAAAGAGATTTCTTGCCTGTGAGTTTTTTGAAATGATCCTGCGCGTCTTCCAGAAATTTATATTTATTCATTTTTGCTTATTCACTCTTCAAATATAAATGTAAGGTAATGAATAAGTTCGCGTTTTCAATCGCATGGCCGAATTTCTGCATGCGATTGAGCGATTAAAAACCGATCAGATTTTTTTATGTTGAAAAAATCATGGAACGAAAAATTTTTTCCTGCATTGATTGTTAGGCAGGAGATTTTTTTTATTTCTATCCTTTGGGCTGAATGCCAAAAAGCGCCCGTCTGGCCTCTGCCGCCTCTCCGATGCCAGCTCAGGCAGGCTCACAACGATCAATCGGTGAAAACACCCCAAAACCCGGCCAAACACCCTAACTTTACAATTTCCTAATATATAATACTGCCTAAGCATCTATATATAAGTGGGCCATGGCTGAAAATGTTTGACATAAATTTATGGATTTGCATTACTCGGTACTTCACTGAGTAGAGGAATACATGCTTTTGTTTATGGCCCCCATTTTCGATCTGGCCCGCTTTATGCTCCTGGGTTTCTCAGCGAAGCTGACGCAATTCCCCATCACATCATTCGATACATATTTAAGGAAAAAATAATGGGCTACATTAGCGACATTTACACGGCTGACCAGACATCGCCGACATTGACGGATCGTTATCATTATACGACCGGTTTTGGGTACTGGCTCGAAGGGCGCTTTAACAACCCGGCTGTCGCTTACATGTTCGGCCGCAAGGAAGCGGAAGGCGGCGGATTTACCGCCGAAGCGGGCATTGAAGGAATCATCGATATCGTTAAGCGCTGGAAAGCCTACGGCCTTATGGCAGAAGATAGAATCTGGCTCGAACAGCAAGGCTACCCGCTGGAGTATATCAACGATATCCATACGACGTTGCTCAATGATTGTCCGATCCAGATCGATGTCTGCAAGACTAGGCTCTTCTTTCCACAAGAACCTGTCGTCCGCCTCAAAGGCCCGATCGGTATTATCAAGATGCTCGAATCCATCAATCTTTGCATCGAGAACGGCCAGAGTGCGTATGCCACACATGCCGCGCGCATGAGAGAAGTCCTCGAAGCTGATGTCGAAAGCGGAGCTCCGAAAGGTGCCGCAAGCGTACAGGGATTGCGTCGCGGCCCGGGCCTGGGTGCATCGCTTGAAGCGTCACGCGGACTGGCTTTTGGCGGATACCAGTCGACATCAACCGGTCGCGCGGCGGAAATGCAGGGCGTAAAATTTGCCGGCACGATGGATCATGCCTGGGTACAGACCCATCTTTACCAGTTGAACAAAGAGCCTGATGCGCCAACAATGGCGGATCTATTTAAAATGCGCGACGAAGGTCGAATCGAAGAATTACAAACTGCTCTTTGCAAAGATGCCTTCAGAAGCTACGCTTTTTCAAACCTCAATGTAGGTATTTTTCTGACGGATACTTATGATACGATCGGTGGCATTGATGATGCCATTACAGTCATCAAGGAACTTCGCGCCCTCGGACACGGAAAATCCTATGGCATGCGTTTTGATTCCGGCGATCTGCATGACTTCTCGGCCAAAGCGCTGCGCCGTATCGCTGAGCGTAACGAGGGCGATCTTCTGGATGCTCTTCCACAAGGAATTGATGTCTCAAGCCTTTCGCATAAGGAATTGTTGAAATATGCGGCGTTAAGCTCCGAGCCTCCGTTCTGCGCCGCTTCCGACGGTGTCAGCATCCGCAACGTCATTGAAATGCGCAAACAGGGTGTCTTTGTCAAATTCTGGGGTGTGGGCACTGCCGGCTCTCACGTCCCGCCTTTAGGTCTCGTACAGAAAGTTTCCGCCATGTATATGTGGCCACTAAATGGCGCACCTATGCCTGATGACGAGCGCATGACACCCACATCCAAAATCGTTTCGTCGTCTCCGGCAAAATCATCGAATCCCGGCAGCATTAACTCCCGCCGCTTCTATGGTGATGACGGTAAATTATCGCATATCGTTATCTTCGATGAAGACCTCGGTATCGATCCTGACGCAAACATCATTAACCTGCGCGATTTCGATGAAATCAAAACCAATCCGGGCGGCGCGAGATATGAAGACATATTGACACCGGTTTTCGATGTTAAGGGTCGTTACGTATATAAAGGTCTGCCGCAAAAACCTGACCATCCGGGCAGCAGTTATATGATTACCGATCTTGCCGCTACTGCGGATGAGATCAAGCATGAACTATCGACGCTGCCTGACAATGTTCGTCGCGTACAGGTACCGCGCGAAGAAGTACTGGCTGACCGCCTGATGAAAGCGTTCAAGGCTGCAAAAGCCGCGGGTACTGAACTCACATTCAATGTCGCCGATCTGGAAAAAGATTTGCCCGAGCCACAGGGGCATATTCCGGTTTATCTCGACAAGAGATTGTATGACCAGCGTGTCGCATGCGAAAGCAAACATAATGCGAATGTCCCGGCTTCGCATGGTGTCGGCGCTTTTTCTGAAAGATTTGAAGTTTAAAAGAAATACAGGAGCAGGAAATGAAACTTTTTGAATATAACGGCCTCAAGACAGCCATCATCAATATCTTCATCGATCCGGAAAACGGCTTTTTGAAAATTGGCCTGACCGATGCGCAGGGGGGCGTTCTGTACGTCCCGTTTGGCGAGGAAGTCACACCTATTATGGGCGACATCATTGGCAGCAGCCGTGGCTCTGTTTTCGTTCTGGGTCAGGATTATCACCCAAGAAACCATATCAGCTTTATGGTCAACCATCCGGGCATTATGGAGCACCGCATCGAGAAATTTAAAGAATTCCTGACGGCCCATGGTCAACCTATCACTGAAGACGCGGAAGAACTTTATATCCAGGCACAACAGCCGGTTCATTTCTTCAACGGTTTTGACGAACCTCCTGAGCTTTTCCCGTTCCCGGAGATCGTACTTGATGAAAATAAAAACATCATGGGCCTGAAAGAAGCAGATGGACGTATCCGTCAGGTTCGTGTGGAGACGACATCCGGCCTGGAGCCAAGCGAAAAAGACCGTGGACGCGTTGCAAAAGTACTCGATGAATACCACCGCAAGACATTCGACCAGTACCGCGCGGAAAACCGTCTGCTAAGCACCCAGACCCTGTGGACGATGCATTGCGTTCAGGGAACCGAGAGCTGCCTCTACCCTGCTGATATGAACCTGCCGAAAGGCCTCCAGGAAAAACTGATGGGCGACCTGGCTTCTATGGTTATCTTCCATCGCGACGAAGCGACCGGCAATGAATTCTGGGTTATCCGTAAAGGTAACAATCCGGAAATCGACAGTTACGGTATCGGCGTAGAGAACGACGGCGAAACACTGACTAAAGGCTGGGAGGTTTTCGGCGAGATCGCGAAACGTCTTAAAACACTCGGATGCGAACAGGTCATTATAAATGGCGGCGGTCTTGCAACGAACTTCTGTACGGAATTTTCATTGAACAATGTCGCCGATTTCCTTGCCGGGCACTTTAAAATGCGCGGGATGGAAGTAAAAATAAATTTCATGCCTGAAATCAGCCGCGGTATTCCAATCCCGGGCGGCCCAGAAACACCATTCAGTCTGGACGGAACGGAGCATCGCCTCAAATTGAGAGGCATCGACACTATTTCCGTTGCGGCATTGATGGCCATGACACCGAAATCACCGGTGCATCGCATGGTTGATGCCTTTCCAAAGATGGCACTGTAAAATACATTTTGACTATACGAAATGACTGATCGAGCGTTTTGCTTTATTTGCAAAACCCTCCCAAAGTCGTATATTACTATGAATTCAAGGGGCGAAATCATGAATGCATTAGATACATACGATGATATTTTATTAAATAAATTGGAAGAAGCTAAAGCCCTCGCGGCGAAAGCACACGACTTTCTTAGAGAAACAAAAGAAAGGCAACGCCCGTTTGGTCTCTTTCAACCTAAAGATAATGTTATTGTTATAGTACGGCCATCGTCAGAAAATAAAGTTGAAGCCGCGCTCGGATTTCCATTTCCCGTCGCACGCCAGATTTTGCCCGTAAATTCCCAGGAAGGCGAAATTACTGTTTGCTTTCGCAGCGATGAATTAAGGCGCTACCAAAGATCCCTCATAGTTAAAGAACTCGGCTTTGACCTGATCGCCATCAAACGCGATGAGATGATTAATCGGCTCAAAACAATGCAGGAGACTAGAAAACGCTCTTTCTATATAAATCCTTATGCTTTTCTCGGCGATTCCATTATCGGCCTCTATTTCCTGGAGCGGATAAAGCAATTCTTAAATATTCAAAGCCACATAATTTTGTCCCCGTCGGCAGAACATCAAAGTTTTCTGGGTGATATTTACTCAAGCAGCGAGCCTACGCATTGGATGCAGGCGAATGATTCTGATTTAGTAATACTGCCGGACCTCATCGATAATCACCTTCCCAATACTTTACTTTGGATCAGGCATCTACTGCAAAGTAAAGCTCCGGCCCTCATAATTGGGAGAGGACTACTGATCGATTACGAACATAAAATTATATATGCCCTAAACGAAGATGATCCTTTATTAAGAAATTCAAACATTCAGGATTACATGGATGATTGTCTAGAACAATTTATTGGAAGAAATCATGATCTGCCAATATCCACACTTCCGATAAAATACCCCTTTCAGTATTCATCTGAAACCTTCATAAATCCTTTTGCTTCGCTGGCTATTCGCGATCTCTCAGTTGAATTTATTGTTACTTTGGTAGATGGGTTAATCGAGTACGGGGTCCAGAAAATCAACATATCAAACGGGGTCAAGACCTCTGGAAAAGATAAAGAGCTGATTGCAGCCCTCCAGCATCTATTAAAAGATAAACCTATCAAGATTGAATACCATTGGTTTGATAATTTATCAGGCATCGCAGCACTTATTAAAGACAGAAATATAAATCTTCTTTTCAGCCCCGACACTTCAGTGCCGCATATGTTCAACGCGATGGGACAGCCCGTATTTACGGTATATAAAACCACCTTCTGGGATGCCCGGTCAATCCAGAGCATGGCTTCCGATTCCCCTCTTGGATTCTGTCGCTATCAACCTACCCAAATTCCCATTCTTGCCGGCCCGGGATCAACCACTCTCGATGCAGGCCTATGGCAAGAAATCCTCAAATGCTTTCAGAAGAAAATACCTGCCTCTGAAGCTTTAAAATGGATTAAAAAAATTGACGCGCTCATGGATCACCCACAGCAAATTGGAGTCTCAGGTTTGGAAGTTCTGGCAGAATGCGCAAAGGCACATGGCATCGCTGCGCTGATTAAGGCATTTGATATGAATTATTTCCTTGGCATTCTGAATAATTTTCCGCAGAGCACGGTCAATCGATTGTATAAAAGCCTGATTCAGATTTCGCCTGTATATAAGTGGTTGAAATTACAAACATGCTAAAATCTCTTAATATATCAGTCATTGACACTTGCAATCATCGCTGCACGATGTGCTCGATCTGGAAGAATGGTCACCAGCCCACGCTTTCTGTAGAGTTTATGAAACAGTCTCTGGGACGGAATCAACCATCATTATCCGAAGTGATCGATTTATCAATTACTGGCGGGGAACCATTTTTAAGAAAAGACATTATCGAGCTATCACAAACGATTTTGAGCTTCCTGCCCAAAATTCAGATCGTATTTATTAATACCAATGGTTCCATGCCGGAGCGTGTCGCAGAATATGCCAAGGCCATTTCCGCGATCTCGCCTAAAACCATCATTTCCGTTTCAATCGACGGAGATAAAGACATCCATAAATCAGTTAGGGGCGTGGATGCCTATGATAAGGCTATCAAGACATTGAAAATGGTCAATGAACTCGGCCTGCACAACGTATCGGCCATGATTTCTACAACAATCGTACAGCCGGAGAATGCCATGGCCGTACTATCTCATATCCAGCAGACCGCTGATGAGCTGAACTGCGACTATACATTCCGCGTCGCCGAAATAAGCTCCAGCTATTATAAGAACGACGATTATGCGGCTCGCCCCTTCACCGAAACAGATATTGCGGCCTTGGAAAAATTTATCTTAAAACATAAGCCCAACGACCCCTTTCTTCCTTATGTCCTTGAGCATATGCGGAGTAAAACGAACGTTCTTATGATAGACGAAAAAGGAGTGAACCACTGCCTTGCCGGAGATGCATTCATTTTTGTCCAGGCTGACGGAACTATCAGACCCTGTATTTATAGCCAACGTTCCATAGGACAACTTTCTGAAGGCATTCATCCGGCGCGCCCCGATGATCTAGGCAAGCATGAACCATGCCCCTGCTGTACGGAATGCACCGTATATCCCATGCTCCTGGCCAATGGAATGGAACATACAAAAATATGAGAGACCACTTTACCCTTGTTATTCCGTGGACAGGGTCGAAAGATTGGACCAATCTTTATATTGACTATTTCAGCAAGATCCTTAAACCGCATGCCGATATTTCCCTGATCCAGGGCCCCGTAAATGCAGAAGGGAAGTTTGGCTGGCTGTTTCCCAAGCTTGATATCTCCCAGCGCCTTCTCAAAGCTGCATCAGAGGGCAGGATTGGCAACAGGATACTGCTTCTGGATCCCAATTATATAAATATCCGCGCATTGCGCGCCATGGTTGGCTCTTCTGCTGAGATCTGCGCGATCATAAACGGAGGCGCTTTTCAGGACCATGACATTGAAACGCAATTTATGCCCGAATACAGAGATGCCATTAAATCTTACGAATTAGGCTATTACAGTCTCTGCGATAAAATTATTGTTCCTTCACTCCATGCCAGAACTATCTTTTTGAATAGCTATCCGTCTTTAGAAAAGAAAATATGGACAATCCCTCTTCCCCTAAGAGACATACCGGATCTAAGGAAAAATTTTAACGAAAAATCCGGGCTTATTTCCGTGGGCAGAGCCGCCTTTGAGAAGGGAAGCGATATTATATCTGAAAACTGCGAAATACAGATTAAAGGTTTAAAAGAGCCGGAAGACTATCTTCAGGATCTGTCTAAGGCCCTTGCAGTTATCATACCTTCCCGGGCGGAACTTTTTGGCTATTGCCCTATAGAAACCCTTCAATGCGGCACTATTCCGATCGTACCCAATGGCTTGCCCTATCCGGAATATATTCATCTGCCCGACGATTTGATGCTGTCGCATCCCGTAGGCCCCGAAACCTCACGAGAGATTAAAGCCATCTGGAACAGGGTAACCTCTATGGAGCAGGAAGAATATGAAGGCATCATTGATAACGCAATGAAAAACCTTCGCACAAAACTTATAAATCAGGAAAAGAAGTTTTTAGAATGCCTATGCAACTAAGTCCGAGCGATCGCATTGTGATAGTATCCCCCCATCTTGACGATGCAGCCTTCTCTTGCGGTGGATTGATTGTAACAGCCAAAGAATCTGGCTCTTATGTTTCGGTTATTACGGTCTTTTCTGCCAGCCCGGCAAAGGAACCATCACCATTCGCCAGAATTATCGCTGGAGATTCCTTGCAAATTGCTAGAGACTGGATGCAGGCACGCAGATCGGAAGACCAAAAAGCGCTATCTGTCCAGAATGCAAAAGCAATCCATCTTCCTTTTGAGGATTCCATCTTTAGAAGAGACAGGCAGGATTTACCTTACTACTCTTCATGGCCACAGGTTTTTGGAGAAATTAACGAACAGGATGAATTCGAACTTAGTCGGCACAGGGATAGAATCTACCAGGAAATCCTGAAAGAAAGACCAACCCACGTGCTTTTTCCATTAGGAATTGGAAATCATGTCGATCATGTTTTAGTACGAAGAATGGGTGAAAATCTGGAGTTTACTGATCCTGTAAAGAAGATCTGGTATGAAGAACTCCCCTATGCTTCAGTTTCCAGGTCGCACGCAGACCAGAATAGTTTGAAACTGGAATTTGATCTGGCGCAGAAAAGAGGCTTAATCATTATGTATCAAAACGGCCTTGGAACTTCAGACAATCGCGAAGAAATGATTGAACAAATATTGCGCCATAATCACGAAAACTACATTAGCTCGGATAGCGCCTTTCCTTCCCCTGGCTGAATGGCCGTCTCCTTAAGCGCGTCTGTATAAATTATGACCGGCTCTTTGTTACAGGAAACGATCCGCTTTCCATCGAATAATGCCCCGGAATTCTCGCTCAATGCAATCACTCTTGTATTTGGCCTTCTGCCTCTGATTTTCACCTGGTCCTGCTCTATATAATGACAGCAGCAAGAAAAACCATTTAGCAAATCCAGACCAGCGCTATCTTTAAAACCTGCCGGATCTGATTTTGCAAAATCCAGGTATTTACCACAAATAATCGCCCCAGCGCTTCCCCCGTAGATCGGAATATTGTTGTAAAAGGATTCCGTGATAATTTTATCAAGACCTGTTTTCTTGAGCGTCGTTGCCAACCTGAATGTATTGCCGCCACCAATGAAAATAGCATTAAAATCATACGCCATGGCATCATCTATATTCAGCACCATACGAATCTCGGCTTCTTTTCCAACCGATGCGTTGCCGACCGTCTCCCTAATCCATTCGGGTGAATTTTTGAAAATATCTGTGTCAGGATCAAGAGCCAGCGGAACATAAAGAATTTTTGGTTTTTCTATTTCAGATAGAAAAGCGGAAAGAATCGGACGCTCTTCCTCTGCGCTCCCTCCTCCCGCTAAAAAGATTTTTCCTACTGATTTTATCAAGGCCTATTACAGAAGTTTGGAGTTCCATCATGGTGCCATGGTGTCGACTGTATTTTAGTGATCTGATCGACACCCGCAGCTACCATACATAGCCTATCCAATCCAATCGCGCCACCCGCTGTATACTTGCCTGTATTCTGAAAATGCTCCAGTACCGCAATCAAAGGCAAATATGTTTCATATGCATCCGCCCTGACAAGTGACGCAATCTTGGCTAACAACTCTGCACTATTAATTCTTACACCGCCGCCGCCTACTTCAAGTCCTCGTGGTGTTTCTCCATCAGTAAATAATTTTGGACATGAAATGATTGCATCAAAACCATGAACCCGAAGCGCACTGAGTTCGCCTGAAGTCATTTTACCTGCAATAAACGCTTCTTGCTCATCGGGGCCCTTAAAAATCGGCTGCATGACGGGATTCATGCTGGTATTCGGATTGATAAAATCTGATAAAAGGGGCGGATTGAAAACCATCGCCAGCGCGACATCATTCCCTTTGGGATCAAGATAAGGATCCCCGGTATTGTATTCTTGCATGCTTTCAGCATGTGTAATTTTTATTGGTTCCGCTACTTTCAATCCGCATTTTCTTAATGATGTCGTGATAGTTGTCGCCAGAAGATCTGCCATTTTGGCGCATACGGCCGATCTATCAATATCACTCTCATTAAATGGAAATTCAAAATCCATTAAATTGAAATATGGAGTATGAAACTTCCCGGAATCTCCCGGCCTGAAAGCGCCGGATCTCTGGCAATACGCTTCGCCTGTAGAAAGAACAATGAGCTGCTTATCGAATTGCTGAGAATGCCTCAGCCCGACCTGTGTGTTATTCAGGTTAAAGCGGGCAAGCGGCTGGCTGTATTCTTGCATGCCGTGGCTAATGAGAGGCGTATTGCGATGCACAGCACCGTATGAACGCAATACTTTCAGGGCTTCCTTTTCAACTAAATCCGCCATATGTGCATTTTGAACGTTGTTCGCCAGATGCTCGACAAGCTGAGCAACGCGTTCTGCAAATATGGGGCTCAGTTTTTCTATCGTCATGGAGTCAAGCGTGTCATCGTTCTTGGAAGCAATGTTACAGGTGTCACGCCGTTCTGACCGAGCATGCCTGACAGTAATCGCGCCAGACCGATACCCAAGCCGCCATGCGGAGGCACGCCATGCGCAAAAAAGCCGAAATAGCTCTTGAGATCGGCAGGATTAAGGCCTTTTTGAACAGCCTGTTTTTCCAATCTATCAAGGCGATGCTCGCGTTGCGCGCCTGTCGTGATTTCCAGGCCTTTATAGATCAGGTCAAAGCTCTTTGTAACATTAGGCTTGTCTTCATAACGCATATGATAGAAAGCACGCACTTCCGCCGGATAGTCGGTGGCAAAGAAGAAATCATGACCTGTCGCATCTTTGAAATGCTTCGCCATCATTCTTTCAGCTTGCGGATCCAGATCATCTTCAGGCTTCAGATAATGACCATTTCCTGCCAGAATTTCTTTTGCTTCCGGCAATGTGATGCGCGGGAAAGGATCGGCTGGAATATGGAGGTCGACACCGAATACTTTTTCAATTTCCGGACCCAGATCATTTGAAACTGACGTAAATACATGTCTCAGGAAAGACTCTTCCAGTTCCATTACATCTTTGTGGCTATCGACCCATGCGACTTCCATATCGATGCCCACAAATTCACTATTGTGCCTTGATGTCGCAGACGGATCGGCTCTAAAGATCGGGCCAATTTCTGCATACTTTTCCACTCCGCCGGCAATTGTCATTTGCTTGTAAAACTGCGGCGATTGAGCAAGGTAAGCTTTACGATCGAAATATTTGACTTCAAAAACTTCTGCGCCGGATTCACTTGCTGCCCCCATCAATTTAGGAGTGTGCATAACTGTAAATCCGTTATTCTTCCAATACTCCATCATGGCCGCTTCCATCGATGTCTGAACAGAATATATCAATTGTTGTTCAGGCCGGCGCAAACTAATGTGACGGTTATCAATGCATAACTCAGCGCTTGAATTCTCCTGGATCGGCAATGGCGCGTCCGCAATACTATGAATTTCAAGATCAGAGGCTTGAATTTCCATCCCGCCCAATTTTACATTTGGCGCAGCAACCAGCTTACCATTAAATGTAACTGTCGATCCTTCGGTTAAACTGCTTACCTGTTCGTTCAACGGGTTTTCAGGTGTCTTTTCCACAACGACCTGCACGCTGCCCGATGCTTCGCGCACAACAACAAACTGAACATGTTTTTGATCGCGAACCTTTTCGACGAACCCCTGTATTTTAACTGTTTGTCCAATTTTCTCAGGTAAATCTTTTATAAGCGTTCTGTTCATCATGTTACTCGTCAAATGGTTACTTTAAGGACAAAAAATCTTTCGTCCAGTTTCGCCTTTCATAACCGATCTCATTTTTAATAACAATAAAAATCCCCAATATGTAAAGATAATTACAATTATGTAAATATACCTCCTAACATCAATTTGCCAGGCGTTAGTAAATTGACCAAGGGCGCGCATTTGCGCCGAAATAGCGGCCTGAACCTAGTTATATTCAAACTGCGCGTGATTTTCATCAGGCTTGCCGCCAAGCTCTGCGATCAGGCTGTTTATCAGCGAGCTCGCGCCGATACGGAAGAATTCTCTCCGGATGCTCTTCGTGCCGCGTATACCCTCGGCGAGGGTAATATATCGCGCGCAATCGTCATTTGTACGAATGCCTCCTGAAATTTTTACACCCACCTGATAGGGGGCGGCTGCCGCCTCTTCCATCAAAATTGCGGCAGCCTCCATTGTCGCGCCGCCATTTGGATGCTTGCCCGTGGATGTCTTCAGGCAATCTGCTTTTTCCTTGATCGCCAGGCCACATGCCTCGCGCAATTTCTCGGCATTATCAAAAGCCGCAGTTTCAAAAATCACTTTCATCGTCACATCATCACCGCAGGCTTCCCGGCACGCCTTTAACATCGCCCGCGTCTGGAAAATATTCCCTTCATCAAAATGATGCCGCGGGAAGACAATATCAATCTGGCGCGCCCCGTCTTTTAAGGCCTGCGCCACATCGGTCCGTATTGTGCCCGTATCAGCGACCCCGTCCGATAGTGTTCTTAATCTTCCATCGCTGAAATTGATAACTGTCGCGATAATGGTTTCTGAATCCCGCAAAGCCGTCTTCGCCGTCTGCACCTGATTGGGATACAGACAAACAGAAGCCAACCTGTTATATTTCGCGATATCGCAGATCTCAAAAACTTCTTCACGCGTTTCATTCCCCTTTAGTGAAGTAAGATCGAAACAGTTCATCGCCAGTCTTGCGGTCTCACGCGTGCCACGGGCGTTATTCGCAAAATTCACAAGACGTTTAAGTTTTACAGGCAGCTCCAATGTCATCGTCTTTCTCCTTTATAATTCCAAAATGGGATTTTTAGCGGCCAATTTCGCTTTCTTCGGCTTTGGCTCACGGCTGTCATTTCTAAGAAGATTGTTTTCAAAAGCGGCGCGCGGCTGTTGCGGCATCCAGTAATGAATAGTCTTCACTGGCTGGATCTTGAAAAAAATCAGCGTGTTGCCGTCGTTAAGAATATCCTCGTCAAATTTGGTGAATTCAGACAACATGGCTGCCCTTAAGTCATCTGTGTTAGCGAAACCCGCGTCATGCGCGATCTTTTCGGATTCTTTATAAGGGTGCGGATTGTCGATCGAATGCAGCAATTCCTTTAACGTCATCTCCAGCGGCTTCTGCGATATTTCCGCAAAAGCTTCCCACCCCGTTTCTTTTCCGTCTTTGTCAATACCGCGCAGGATTATTTTCTGATCCTTTTTAAATTTGAGATCGTATTTGCGGGTAATAAAACCGGCGAGCACGTCGTCTCGCTGTAAATGACCGAGACGGGGATTGCGCGTCGCGATAAGCCTGTCCATGGGAATGCGGACGGAGGGAAAATCGCGATCCCTGGGACGCGTGATCGGTGTCAGTTCCTGGCAGGAAAGAACCAGGCCTTCGCGCGGCGGGGCGTGCCCGCCTGCCTCATATGCCTTATCGACCCGCCTGTAAAATTGTTCATAGGCCGGAGCACGATCAGGCAATTCATGCCAGATAGGCGCTGCGGCATAAAACTTCCTCTTTGTCTTTTCTTCCTCGATGACGACGTGCTGTGCGTTTTTCAAGTCATCCGTCTTCGGCACAACAATACAGCTATGTCCGAAATGAGGATGCGATGCCGTCATAAACGGCACGCCATCTGGAACCACGATGGTTTTATGTTTCTGCGGTATTTCAAATTTTACATTAAGAAGCGGTTCTTTTGTTGCCGGATTGATGCCAAATAAATACTGGCGGTTCGGCGTAAACGGATATTCCTTGCGTCGCCTTTTCGTATCGCGCTCCACGTTATCCAGAATAACTTCTGAAAAATTATCATTGACGTATAACGTAAAAGCCCCGATTTCCAGCGGTCTGCTGGCGGAAAGATGGTCGCTTCCCGGCTTTATGTTCTGCCGTATCCTGTCAATTGAGGCGTGTATTTTATCGACCGACATGATGCGATGCTGTTCGGGATCGGGGATATAGATCGGGCCGTGCGTATAAGCGGATGTTTCAAGGTTATAGAACTCGCGCATACCCGGACTTAACAAATCCTCCATCCCATTCTCAACGAAGTGACGTATGCCGAAACGAAATGCCGGGCGATTGGGATTTTCCTCGAAATAAATACGAAGACGGCCCTCATCCCGTAAATTCAGGATCCGGCTTTCTTCCATCTTGGCCAGTTTTTCAAACGGTATTGTCTGCCAGTGATATTTCTTTGAAATTTTGCTGAAAATATATTGCTGGACTTCATAAGAGCGCGTGGTCGCGTATAACTTGTCCATAAGATACAGGCGGTCTTCCAATAGCGTGGACATGACATCGCTCAGATCGAGATCGGGTGGATTCTTGGACAGAATCTCTTTATTTGAAAAAGGATATTCAGGCGCAGGCAGATAAATCCTGTCTTTCTCCGGCACGCGCGACTGGTAATCTTCGAGCTTTTTCTCCTGCTTTGCCCTGTGGCGTGCATAAGCGAGCGCGTTCTGCGGGGTTATTTCCCATTCGAAGGCTTGCGGCCTTAATAATTCGCGCAGCGTATCGCCAATACGATCGTTCAACCGTTTAAATTCATCCTGCGCCATTTCCCGGATAACATTAGGCAGCTTTACACGTTCACCGTTATCCAACGTGACATAGGCATATTTTATATCCCCCATCGCCGTCCATATTTCCTCTTCAACAAAAGGCTGCGGGATATCGTCTGCCGGCGCTTTCAATGCATATTGCATACTGAAGGCATCGAGCGCTTTCGATAAAAACGGCCGGTCATGGTCATCAAGATAATCGATCACCGCATCCCGGCGATATCTCAGTGTTTCCTTACTCAACCCAGCCGCATGCCCGGCCTTTAGCCCGGTTTCCAGATCGAAAACGCCGCGATGCCGCTTCAGATGGATCTCATGGAAAAGCGCATCCGGCTGGCCTCTCTGAATACGGATCAATTCCGCCAGTTCTTCAGTGCTGAGATCCAGAAGATTCTTTCCATTATGGATCTCGTTGTCAAAATCTATATCAGCGCGCACCGTCCATATTTTGTTGAATTTTCCATGCTGGTCGTCGCTGCCCAGAATGATAAGCGGCACAGCACGGTATATTTGGTCGTCATTCGCGGAAATAATGCCAAAACGGATAGGATGAGTTGTCGGCACGCCGTCTTCCGTATCATGCGTCATAAAACGGCGAAAATCATCGACATGCCCGCAACGCTCTATATGTGCGACAATCGCCGGATTATGTTTTCTCATATAGCGATGGATACCGATCGATTTTGCATTATCATAGTCAGGCGCATTGTGCCCCCGTTTCAGGTTATGCAGGGTCCCGTCATAAACACGCACGCCTTCCGGAAGGCTGATATCGGCATCGGCAAGCCTGGTATTATCTTCCATCAGCAGGTCGAGCTTGGCGGATATTTTAGAGCGCGAGGTTTCAGGATCGACGCGCGTCCCGAGTTTTATTTTTTTCTCGCCGCCCTGACCAAAGAAATGATCGCTGAGCGCCATTGTGAACACATCTGCCGCATGATTACCCAATGACTTTCTATTCATTGCATAAATCATCTTTTGCGGGAAATTCGCGCGGAACAGAGCTGCCGCCATAAGCCGGTTATCAAAGAAAGTATTGCGAAAACCCATATTATGCTTGGCAAGAGGTCTGATTTTCCAGCGGCCCGCCTCATCTTCATAATCATATTCGTCGCGAGACCCCACCAGGTAGGACATCTCCATGGATTCCTTTCCCCCCTGAGGCTCATGTATCCGTACGTTCTTTATTACTTCATTTGCGTCATCCAGCATCGGGTAATGCCGTATAAGAACTTCTTTCCTGCTGCCGCTCTTTGTCGGAATGGAAATAAGTTTTTCATCTACATAGAGTTCCCAGGCATCGTCGCCCATCTTTTCCCGCCAGCGCTCAAGGCTCTCCCACAGGCGGCGGGGTGCATCCTGCACAGCTTCGTAAAGCTGGGCGGCGGCGATCTGCGGCGACAGCCTGTCTTTTTCGCGCAGCTTCGAGGCCATATAACGCGTAATCAGCATCGCTTCCGGGCTTAGGCCAATACGATCCGGCACACATACTTCGAATAAATCATCGGAAATGAGATTGAACCCGATATCGGTCACGGTCAGGCTGGCCAGCGTAATTTCAGCGGTTTTCCAGTCCTTATCCGTTGTCTCAAGATCGAGATAGGTATAAACCAGAGATCCGTTCTCGATCAGATGCCGGACATCGCGATAGCGCGGCAGAAAGATGCCGTCATTTTGTGAACGATCACTGAAGTTAATGACTTTTGCAAGATTCTTGCTCATGCAACCATCCTTGCCGCGAAATTACGCACCTGATTGCGCTTACGTTCATCCATGCGAACGCCTTTTGGCATCTGCACCCCTCTGTAACGGCGTTCCTGATATGGTTCTGACAGCATGGCATCATTGGCGACCGTCTTGTCATGCGGGTTATTTTCTCTGTAACGCGAAGCTTTCGCAAAATCGACGGCGATTACATCATTTTCAAATGTGTCTCTGCCGGATTTCCCTAAAAGACCGTATTGTCCGTAGCCGCTTTCACCGTCCAGCTTGGTAACCCGCTTCGCGCGCAAGGTTCCGCCAAAAAATTTCCCGAATTCGCGGACGATTTTGAAAAGGATCATCGAGCTGTGCGAATGGCCGAGGCTCGTAATCTGTGCCTCACTCGGCATGGCTCCCATATCGATCTCATTATGCTCGAAATCGTCAAATTGCCGCCCCACATGCTTCAAATTATTCTTGTCGCAGATATCGACATGGAAGCGTGTTGTGTTTTCCGGATCATTGGTATGCGTGCCGTGATTCCATTCCGCATTTGCCGTACGCGCGATATCGGCGATATCCTCCATGTAACCGTGGCCGGAAGGATGTATCGGCGCACCTGTAATAACGAGAGATCCGTCATCATCAATGTAATGATTACGCCCTTCTTTCATATAAGCTGAAATAAAGGCGTTTTTCTCTGCTGTATCAAAGCCGAAAATTTTGAATCCGTCATCGATGGCAACCGCGACACAGGCCACACCGCGATTACGCAGCAGCCGATCGATCATCTTGCGTTGATGGTTGTGATTTCCGGGAATCGCCGATTGATCGATAATGACTGCCCATTTCTTCGGATGATCGATCTTATAGGAAGTATGGCGATCCGCATCAAGGGTCGACCAACCTTCCGAGAACCGGTATAGTGTTGAAAACATTTCACCTGGATTACCCTGCGTACCCGTTACCAGGACTGCGAGTTTTGAGAGATCGCCGTCGAGCCATGATTTCGCCGCCTGAGATCCACGTCCTCTGAACTCGACTGGCTGCATCTCCAGCGACTCAATTTCCTCCTGAAGCCTCTCGATTTCATCCGGATTTGTCTCGGCTTCCAGCTCCGCCCTTAAATGAGCCGTACGCTCTTCGGTGACTTCCGCCGCATCCTCGATAAGGAATTGATTGACGTTCCCCTTATCTGTCTTGGCGAGATATTCCGGATCAACCCCATGGATATTATGCGCCCGAAGCGACATCTCAACATTGTGGCCGACCGCGGTAAAATTTCTCTCTATCCGGTTAAACACACGATAAAGCGTTTTCAGACGGCGATCGTTGGTACTGATCAGACCCGTCATGATGCCATGCTCGGGAAGACATTGCATCAGATCGATAAGATTGCGCTCGGCAGCCGTTTCATTCGGGCAAAACCCGGGTTTCTTTGCATTGGTAAGGTCGAGATCGTGCAGTGTATCCTGACGCTCGACACCGAAATTGCGCAGGCCGCGGCTGAGGAATTCAGGTTTGGAAATCTGCCGTCCGTCGCCGTAAAACAGATAACTGCCTTTGACTTTACCTTCATCCGTTTTACCGACGGCGCGATAAATAGTCGACGGCGTTGAGTGGTCCATACCGTCCACGCAATATTCAACGCTCAGATTGTCAAAATGACGAATCCCCTCTCCGCTTATTGTCTCAAATTCCGGCAGGAGACTCTTGTCATCCACTTCTGCGCGCAACTGATTGCCCAGGATATACAAAACCCGCGATGCCCCAAGGACTAGCTTATCTTTCAAAAGCCCGAGCCTCGCCAGCTCTATGATCGATGCCATGTGATCCAGGTGGCGATGCGTAATGAAAATAGCTTTGACATCTTTCAAGACTCCAATGATATCGGGAAGTCCGCCGTCCCATTCAGAATGCTGGGGAGCCAGCATCTTGCCAAGATCGAGCAGGACGATTTCACGCGATATCTTTCCCTGATCGTCAGGTTTTTCAAAGCAGACAGCCTTGCAAGCCCCCAGATCAAAACCAAAGCCTTCGACAATCTCTTCCTTACCGTTACCGAGATAGGAAATAACCGAAAGCCTCCCCTCTTCAGCAGGCGGCTCGATAGGCGAGAACATGTCCAGCAGATCGAACTCATGCAGAATATCAAGCGCTGTCGGATAGCGATTCCTGCGGAAAAGATCCAAGATACGGTATGAGGCACCCAATATTTTTATCTGTGTATCCGTATCGGCGGACGATACATCCTGATTGAGAAACTTCATCGCCTGAATCACGTAATTCTCATCAGACTGGTTATGCCGCCATTTTACGCGCAGGAAATTCTGCATGGGTTTCGCCCCGTCATTCGCTGCCGCCATGACAGGCTCAAGCGATATCCCCATGTCAGTATGATATGGCTTGCGGTCCTGGGTGAATGTACTGCGAAACGTCGTGCCGGTTACCTTGTTTGTGGCAAAAGCCTTGCGTTCTTCGGCATCGAGACGGCGATGCGGATCGATCGTATTCAACTCTCCATTTAACAGGGTCTGCGTCAGGTCTTTATCCCCTGCGACGGATAATTTCCCCTGTGCCGCCGAATTAAACAGGTCGGTTACCTTGAAATTGAATTTACCCTCGCTGTTTTGCCCTGGCAGCACGATGTCTTCGCCTACAATTTCCGGGATATTATATTCATGCAGGATTTTAGAAATTTCTTTAGGCGAACCGCCCTCTCGCAAATGTAAATTGATCTCACTGATGGCATCCAGAAGGATTTCACGCGATCGCACCTGCAACTCGTGCGGCAGATGGCCCAGCAGCGGTTTATTACGATAATAGATTTCTTCGACTTCCAGAGTCTCGCCGTCTTCGGATTCGGCTATTTTCACGTCAAACAGATGGATAAGATGCGCCTGCCCGCTCTGCCGCCGATACCAGTATTTAACCTCGATATTCCCGGTCCCGCCGAATTCGTCGAGCATCGTGGAAGAGATGACGGCCAACATGCCCCTCGTGGCGGGATCGATATCCGCTTTCGCAAGAATAGCGGGCCTCGGTTCATGAGGACATGGAGTGTATCCCTGACCAAGGCCCATACGCAGTGCAAACTCTTGTCTGACCCAGTTACTCATGAGGCATTAAATCCTTTCAATTGCTGGAACGAAGAAGATCGGACGCGGCGGGATTTAAGAATGCGTTGATCCGCATCCAGCGCCTCGCGCGCCTGTTTGAAATCAGGATCGATGCGCTCGACATCACCCGCCACATCGTCGAGCGACAGAGAAAGCAATCCATGCGATAAAACCATATCCTTGGCTTTTGCCAGCAGACCCGTAACCGCGGCCTTATCGGTATCAAGCCCCCTTTTCGCGATGAGAGGGACCGACTGCCATTCAATCAGCCCATGCTTGCCATTCCCCGCATGGCAATTGGATTCTTCGCTATAATAACAACGGATCAAACAGCATGTCTCAATCAATGCCTTGATTAATGACCGCGGCAGGTCTTCCGTTTCGGTGTCTATAAGCGCCTGCGTGTAATCCGTCAGCGC
>JBEHYB010000032.1:0-23780 GCA_048498395.1 Pseudomonadota bacterium | reverse complement strand
GTTCATCAGGAGATGTCCTGCTTGATTTCGGCCTGGATAGCGACGCGTTCGTACCGCTTGCCTGAAAAATATTGACAATCAAGCCGGCGCTTTATTAACCTGCCCGTAATGGATAGAAGATGAGTTGATGCGTATGAAACTGTCATTCTCGCGAACTGCCCGCAATAAGGGCAGGACATGATCAGCGAAAAACCAGATTTTACAAATCCGGACTACAATCCCGACTGGGAAGAGCTTCAAAAGCAGCGCGGCGACACGCTCGACCGCGTCCTGCGCGAACTTGATCTGCTCTGCGAGGACAGAAATGCAGAACCGGACGACATCATCCGTAAATCCGAAGAAGTCGAAAACGCCCAGAACGATTACCTCGCCACGTTCCGCATGAAACACCGCTCGCTCGGCGAATTTACCAACTGGCTCAAAGAGACACATCCCAACCAGGCGGGAGCCAACGCGCCGTGGGCGATCATGCCTCCCGAGACACCAGCCACTTTTGAAGAAGCGGAAACCAGCTGGCGCAAATACCGCCAGATCGCACGAAATATCCGCGCGATCGAGGAAGACAGCCTGCGTATCTGCTCACCGGAAGAATATGACGGCCCCTTCGCTTTCGGAGAACATACAGGAGTATGGCGCAGTTTTAGCCTCGCGAATGGACGTAAGATTTCTGCGCTTGTCCTGCATGAAATGCGTCATCGTCACCATATCCTGATCATGCAGGACCCGGATGGCTTCGGCCCGCCAGTCCTCGACCACATTGAAGAACTGGCGAATACGCTCGTCACCGAAACACGCGACGGCGCGCGTCTCCTCGACGATTTCGAAGCGGCTGCCGGGGCTTATAAACCATCCAGATTTGATTTCTTCGTGCATGTGCCGCCGATTCGAGGCGAGCACGAGCTCTATGCAAAGATAGATTTCGAAATTACCAAACAAAAGTTACATACTCCTGCGTGGTATCCAAAAAATGAAATCCCGTTGCAGGTTCAATCGGCGCGCTTTCATTATCCAAAACCGCAAGCAATTGCGCCACAAGAGTTTGTCGCCCAGCGTTATCAGCCCGCGAATGATTTTTGACCTCTTTTTTTGACCTCATTGCATGCGTACGTGCCCACTGAAATTCCAGAATTAATTGCTTGTTAACATTGCTGCGTGTATTTTTATAACAACAACACTACTCGAACACGAAGAAGTGCTTCCCGCGAGTGAATTTGAGTTGATCTAATCCTCAAATGCTTTTTGCGTTAAACCTGCGTCACACATAATCTCATTGAAAGGGACCTCCATGGCACTCGCTCTGGCTATTTTTGGTGCGTCGAGCACCAAAGCGAACGAACTTGAATCAACTATCAAGGCATTAGACAAATCCCAGGCCGTCATCGAATTCGACCTGGAAGGAAATATTCTGACCGCGAATGAAAACTTCCTTCAAACACTAGGCTATCGTCTGGAAGAGATCCAATTCAAGCATCACAGCATGTTCGTCGAACCGGCTTATAAAGAAAGTGCCGAATACCGTGAATTCTGGTCGAAACTGCGTCGCGGCGAATATCAGGCCGCTCAATATAAGCGTCTCGCCAAAGGCGGCCGCGAAGTCTGGATCGAAGCCTCGTACAACCCTCTTCTCGACAATTCAGGCAAGCCATTCAAAGTCGTCAAATTCGCGACCGACATCACGAAACAGAAAGGACAGAACGCCGATTACGAGGGACAGTTGGCCGCGATCAGCAAATCGCAAGCGGTGATCGAATTCGAACTGGACGGCACGATCCGTCAGGCGAATGAGAATTTTTTGCAGACTCTCGGTTACAGCCTGAACGAGATCCAAGGCAAGCATCACCACTTATTCGTCGAAAAAGACTATAAAGACAGTGTCGAATATCGCGAATTCTGGGCAAGACTGAATAAAGGCGAGTACCAGGCCGCGCAATTCAAACGTATCGATAAACACGGCAAGGAAGTCTGGATCGAAGCCTCCTACAACCCGATCATGGATGCGAGCGGCAAGCCGTTCAAGGTTGTCAAATACGCGACCGACATCACAAGACAGATCAATCTGTTCCGAGATTTGGAATGCCGGATGAAGGAAATCGACAACGCAGTCAATATCGTCCAGCAGCAATCGACCGGTGCGTCCAGCGCTTCGAGCCAGACGACCTCAAACGTACAGGCCGTGGCCTCGGGTGCCGAGGAACTGCATGCCTCCGTTCAGGAGATTGCACAAAACATGTCCAAATCAAAAGTGGAAGCGGATGATGCCTATGAGAAAGTCGCCGCTGCCGTGCATGAGACGGAAAAACTGGAAGTGGCGGCACAGGCCATGAACGGTATCGTCGAACTGATCCAGAATATCGCCAACCAGGTCAACCTGCTCTCGCTTAACGCCACGATCGAAGCGGCGCGCGCGGGTGAAGCCGGTAAAGGCTTCGCGGTGGTCGCCAACGAGGTTAAAAACCTCGCAGGTCAGGCTTCCGAAGCCACGTCGCGCATTACGGATGAGATCAAAGGCATCCAGGCCATCGTCCGCGCCTCGGTCGGCAGCCTTGAAATCGTGCGCGGGTCCATCGACAAGCTGCGCAACTATGTCACGGGTGTCGCAGGTGCCGTCGAGGAACAAAGCGCCGTCGCACAGGATATGTCTGCCAACATGCAGTCGGCTTCCCAGGCGGTCAATGATATCTCGACAAGCATCTCGGAAATCCTCTCCGCGACACAAATGGTCAACGCGTCTGTCAAGGAAGCGCGCGCCGCCGCCGGCGCTCTCGTCAAATAAACTTTTCCTCTAGCCAGTAGAAGTAAAAAAATCCTGCAAGATGACTTGCAGGATTTTTCTTTATTCCTTGTCAGCCCCTGAAGGGTCCTTGGCCGCCGCCGGGAGAGCTGGGGAGCTGGGCGGCGGCTTTCGGACTCGAGAGACTCAGGACAAAATCACAAAGTGATTATTGGCCAGAGGCTGGGGTTTCTGTCGTAGCAGCAGCGTCAGTTTTTGCTTCTACTTTTTTCTCTGTTTTCTTGGTTGATTTGTGAGCTTTGTGTTTTTTGTGTTTTACTGTTTCTTTTGCATCAACAGCAGCTTTTTCGTGAGCTGGTGTAGGAGCAGTTGCAGTTACGCCTGCTTTAACGTCAGCAGCCGTATCAGCAGCGCGAACGGTTTGTGCGCCAGAGATCATCAGAGCGACGGCTACAGCGGAGAGTGTGAGTGCGGATGTAAGTTTCATGAAATTAGTCCTTGGATATTAAAGTGATACGAATGACCGACCCCGGTCACTAGCGCATAAGTTAAACGCCCTGCCCTATGCACTCCCCCCGGCTTTTTTGAAAAATTTTTGATTTTTTACATCTTTTTTTAAGTGATTGATTTGCAAAGCCTTTTTGTATGAACTTATGGATAATATGGCCACGCTACCTGCGTGGATATATAGAATTTTATGGAATATTCACCGCGATTTAAAACCTCATCCGCATAATGGGCGATAATTAACGAGCTAAATAAAAAAGGTGTGGCGATGGCCGGTCCAAAAATTTCAGAGCATTTCAAAGCGCAGGCGCAGGATAATATCGGGCGCATCAACTTCCTTGGCGTCGCCACGCATGCAACGCCAGACGGCAAGCATGAAACAGTGGCCGTCATGGAACATTATCATATCGATAAAAAAGGTAATGTCGCGGCGGTCAAAGATATGATCAATACCGCGCAGATCAACGAACTGCAGACCAGGCTGGAAGATTATGATCTGCCCTGGACGAAACATAATAACGCTTCATTCAACGAAGCGCTTGATGTCATCAAGGATGTCGATCTGAACAAGACACCGCTGCAAACGATTACCAATGCAAACCAGTTTGACCAGATGGGTTCGATCCTGCAGGTCGGCGCGCCGAAGACAACCACTTCGTTTACGCCGAATACTCCTTAAAAGTTTCTATCTCCTGTTAACATGATGAAAGCGATCCCAGGGGAAGGGATCGCTTTTTCATTTAAGCTTTTAATTTAGAGGCTATTTCAGCAACGCGCGCGCCGTATATCTCCGCCGTGCGCAAATCCCCTTCAGGGATCGATCCTTCCGGCGCGACATTCTCGGCCTGCGTCATGACACCGAGAAAAGATCCCAGCCGGTTGATGGCACTTGTGTCGCGCTGATGCGGCGTGTCGCCCTGCTGCGCGGCGTTCTCGCCCAATGACACCCAGATCATACCGTGCTGGGCGGCAAGGACGGAAAATTGCTGAAGCGTCGCAAGCTTGTCGCCACTCATTGAATGAGAATTTGTAAAACCGCCCGCGACCTTGTTACGCCATTCCTGCGTGAACCATGGTTTCGATGATGCGTCGGCGAAAATCTTGAAAGGACCGGAAGCCGACCCCATATAGGTCGGCGCGCCGAAAATAATCGCATCGGCATCTTTCAGAACCTCCCACTCATTATCTGCAATCCTGCCCTCGGCAGAGATTTTAACGAGCGTCGCCTCCCCCGCTTTCGCCGCCCCGCGCGCGACGGCTTTCGCGACGATTTCCGTATGGCCGTAGCCTGAATGATAAACGATGGCGGTCTTGCTCGAACTGGACATAATTGTCTCCTTAATTAACTTGATTTCTTTTAGTAACTATGTAACTATAATATACAGATGAGCGATAAACCGGGAAGTAGGCACTTTTTTGTTACCGGTTACGAAACGGAAACCACTGGAGACAAGCCATGAAATCCTTACGCGACCATTCCGATATGCAATGCCCGATGGATGGAATCCTCCGCCTCCTGATGGGGCCATGGACGACTTACATTTTATGGCTGATCCGTTCCAACGGACCGATGCGTTTCGGCCAGTTGAAAAAACAGATGCCGACCATCTCGTCCAAGATGCTGACCGAACGGCTGCGCATGCTCGAAGAAGCCGCCATCCTGCACCGCGAACAGGAACCGACAATTCCGCCGAAAGTGACCTACTCCCTCACCGAACGCGGCAAGGATCTGAACAAGGTTCTGGATGATCTGGAAAAACTTTCGGTCAAATGGGACTGCCCCAACGAACAGAAAGCGCATAAAGAGAAAAAATCCGGGAAATCCAAAGCGGCCTGACCTATATTAACCGGCATGACAGCCGCGCCGCATCCGCATAAAAATCTCTACATTATCTGCGGCGTGCTTTTCTGCGCGGCTATTGCCGCTTCGCTTTATTTTCTGAGTTTTGATCTCGATCACTTGCGCGACGAGGTGATGGAACTTTTAACCCTCGCGCGCAACTCTCCCTGGTCCTACCCGATTATCTGCGGACTCTACCTTCTCGCTTCACTCGTGATGTTTCCGATCATCGTACTCAATCTCGCGACCGCCATCGTCTTCGGGCCTTTGCTCGGTATCGTCTACGCGCTATCCGGAACGCTGATCGCCGGAACGTTCTTTTTCTTCGTCGGCCGTTACGGGCGCAATCGTGGCCTTCGCCATCTTCTCGCCGGTCCGCGCATATCAACACTCGACAATAAACTCCGCCATGCCGGCGTGATCGGGGTCGCGGCGCTGCGCCTCGTGCCCATGGCCCCGTTCGGAATCTTCAATATGGCGGCGGGCATTACCTCCCTGCGTTACATTGATTACCTCGCCGGGACGTTTCTGGCTTTCTGGCCCGGCGGCATCGCCCGTGCGGCCGTGGGCGATTCACTTGTCGACATGTTTATGGACCCCACGCCGGAGAGTTTCGCCTGGCTTGCAGCCGGGGCCGCGCTGTGGCTCGCAATCGTCATCGCGCTGCATTATATGCTTAAAAGATACCGCACCGCCTGAAGCTTGCTTTTCGCGGCCAAATGCCTAAATTCCCCTCACCATGATCAAGCTGATTTTCTTTCTGGCAATTGCCCTTATCCTGTTCTTCCCGCTCCTGCTCGCGCTCGGCGGCGCGCTTGTATTCGGGTTGTGGCGCGCCATGACCTATGAAACGCGTTTTCGCAAATATTTTGCAAAATACGACAAGAATGACGAACTGGCACGGATGCTCGCTTCGGGAAAAATCTGGACGGGACAGACAGCGGAACAATTGAAAGACGCGAAAGGCGAACCGCTAAGCGTCCAGTCTATCGGCGACCAGACGATCTGGATCTACAAACCGAACCCGCTGACGAGAGCGCCCCTGCGCGTCGTCATTGAAAATGACCGCGTGCAGAATTGGTCGCTCTGATCAGTTAAAATCGAAATTTTTCCTGCGCAAATCCGGATTCATCATCGGGTCGTTTGCGATATCGCAAGAGATATTCCAGCTGCCGCTTGATCCACCGCCGCCAAAACTGCCGCCACCGCCGTTAAACATATCCATGCCTGAAGAAGCTGAAAATGTATCCATCACGGACGACATCAACGATATCGTTGCCGCCGCCATAAGCATATCGGTACCAGATGTATCTGTATAAGAACTTGAATAGCTCGACTGGTACGAAGAACTTTCCGCCGCTTCGAGCCCCAGCTCCTGCTGCATGGTCAAATATTCCGACTGCGCCTGCGCCATCGTAAGCCCGACCTTATGCAGTGAATTAAAACAAGCTCGCGCCTTACTACTGTCCATCTCAACAGAAGTAATTTGATCACGACCCGGACCACGGTAAGATATTTTGGGCTGCATGTCTCCGATATATCTGACATCGCCAATTGAAAAGAAATTAATCACGGCATCTTTGTCCGTACGGATGAAATTCGCCCGTTCGGCCAGCGCATAGATAATCGGCTGCGCTTTCTCATGAGTCATCTCATAATTGGCGATCATCCTGCCACCGGCATTGCCCAGCGCAAGACGGCCTTTTGAAGACCTGTCATAATCAACATCAGCCACCGCATTGGTATTCACGACGATGTTATCCGCGATCCGCATGAAATTCGGCCGTTCGGCCAGCGCATCGATAATCGGTTTTGCTTGCGCCTCTGTCATCTCAACGCGTAAGATCGCATGTCCGCCGGTATTGCCAAAAACAAGACGATCCTTCGACGTATAATTATAATCGACATCGGCAATCAGATTCATATTGACGATGATATCGTCATTTAAACGTATGAAACCCGGTCTTTGCGCCACTTTATCAAACAACGCCGAAGCCGCCTCCCGCTCCATCGTGAACCATGCAATACCGCTGCCGCCGGCATCTTCAAAGTCCAGCCGCTGATTGGTCTCATCGTATGAAATATTTGAAACCGCGTTCATATTCAGAAGTTCGTTTTCTATGCGAATGTAATTCGGCCTTGCCTCAAGCGCGGCTAAAAGATCGGCAGCTTTCTCTTCACCGATATTATAGTGCGTGTATTTGCCATTTTGTTTTTTCATCCTCAACGTGCCTTCTGCATACGCAACATATTGATAGGCATTGGTATTGATCACATTTCTTTCATTGAAGGCAGAATAGGGCGGCATCTTAGCCAGCTGCTTGAGAACTTGTGACGCTTCCTGCTCGTCCATGGTGAAGCGTATGTAGGAACCATCCTGCTCATGGAGCTCCAGTTTATTGTCCTCATATGACGCACTCGCATAAGCATTTATATTGATCGCATAATTCCCTGCAATCGCCATATAACCAGGACCCGCAGAAAGGATTTCGAGAAGCGCGTGCGCTTTCTCGCGACTCATGTCGAATTCGGTCCTGCTACCGTCATGGTTTGTAATTGTAAATAATCCCTTGCCGTAGCTTGCATTTACATAGGCATTCGCATTCATCGTCCAGTCGCTATTGATCTGAACTGCAAGCCCTGCATGGGATTTTAAATATTTGCGGAAATCATCCTGCTGAGCTTCCGTTACTTGCGCGCAAGCCTGCGCCAGCAATGTTACACCTTCCCCGCTTCCCGTCGCCGCGATAAACCGCGCGATCAGTTTTTCTTCTTCGTCCTTGCTATGCGCGCAAGCGGTCAGGGCGAGGATCGCCGATTTCTCATCCGCGACAGGCATCGACAATAATTCATAACGCAGATATTCCGGTATTCTTTGCATCTGTTCGGATTGCAGGATTTCAAGCACACCTTCCGCATCGCGGCCTGTCAAAGCATTCACCAGATCCGCATAAGATTTTGCGCCTACGATTAAATTTTCCTGTCCGGATTTCCTAGCGATCTCAAGCCGTGTCGTCTGGCTGATAAGTTGATCATTGGCTTCGGCGATTATTTTTTCACCTTTCTCTTTCAGTTTATTCAGAAACGCATCCTGAATCTCATGCTGTTTTCCACTAAGCCATTCGCCCACGCTATTTTCCGGTCCGTCGGACATAAAATAGGCGATACTGGTACGCACACGCTCAACGTAATTGGATTTCTTTTCCTGCTCCATCAATGTCTTGAAACTTTCTGGCGCGGCGGTGGCGAGACTCTCAAGCTTGTTCGCCTTAACGGCGTTGTAAATCAGCTTCGCGGTATTTCTTTCATACCATGCTTCAACGGCCTGACTTTCCGCGGTCGCTTCAACGGTGGGGATCGTCAGCGCGTCAGCCTGTCTTAAAATTTCCTGATAAAGCGCCTTGATACGCTTGCCGCGATTATTGGCAGGGATATTGTTGAATTCTGTACTCAGCATTGTCTTGTCTCCGATGCCCGGAGAGTAACATAAAGGCCCCGGAAACACAAATTATGAAAAATTAACCATTTTACCAATTCCCCGCTTTAAAGACCGCGCCCCTTGCCCTTATACTGCCAGAAATTCCGGAGATTTCATGCGCCCCCAGCCCCATATGCTCTTGCTGTCCCTTTTCGCCCTTATATCCGTTACGCCTGCCTTCGCCCAGTCGGAACCAATGTCAGAGCCATCCCCGTCTTCTCTGTCCATGCACCACTTAAGCGTCACCACAACCCCGCCGGTTCAAAAGAAAGAGGAAGCAAAACCTGCCGAAAAACCTACTCCGCCAGAAGAAGAGAAGCCCGCGCCAAAAGCCCTGAAGACAGAAGACGCGCTGAAGAAAACCGACACCCTCGTCGCCTGGCCGTATTATACGGACCTGATGACCAGCAATAATGATGCCGCCATCGATAAGGTCGTGCATATGATCGATATCGATCCCGGCTCGGTACCGCCCAAGGGACTCCTCTACATGGCCAAGGCGCTCGCCGACCGTAAACGCTATGAAGAAGCGGCGTTTTATTACTATGCGGGACAGCTGCGCGCGAATTTCGACATGGCGCGCTTTCCTCCTTATTCATATGAAGACAAGGCCGCAGCGAGCGACAAACGTACCGAAGACCAGAAAGGCGATGTACCCGATGCCGGTCCCGTTCTGATCAATCCGCACGAGCCCCTGTCAATGCTGGCGATCTCGATCGGCGCGCCGATCAGCAAATGGGCGATGGCGGACCCGGATCGCCTTGATAAAGTAATGGACAAGGTCCGGGCCTGGGACCTCGCCACGCCCTACGCCTATCTCCCGGACTATGATATCTCGCATGCGCGCCCATTCGAGACCTGGCCGCAATTGCTGGCCACGGCGCGCAGCGATTATTTCACCCGTGTGCGCCAGATCTCCTCGGGACTTAAGACCGTGCGCCCCGATACTCCCGCCCCGTCCTTCGCCCCTCCGCAATAACCCCCCATGCGGTTTTGGCCCATGTGATTTTAACCTGCGAGCCATGCCGACAGGAAAATTGACAGGAAGAAGACGTTTTTATTATTAATCAGCCAATAAAACAAAATTGGTGTGAAATGTCTAAACCCTTACGTGTCTTCTTCCATGGCTCCTCCCTCGATAACCGGGATCTCCTCAACATGCTTGAGCGGGAAACATGCAAGGCCGCTCGTAACGTCACACTGGTCGAAACTGTCCAGGACATGATCGACAACAGACGCGCCGATGACAGAAGCCCTGTCAGATATGGCAGTCATGTATCGGGAAACGATCACAGGGATCTCGTTACCAATATCGTGAAATTCAACCGCCGCGGCGAAGCGCCGATCATTATTTCGCTCAGCGATGAAATGCTGGCTGCTGCCGGCGAAGCGCAGATCCCGGCGATCACCTGCGGCCTGCCTGAAAATTTCGCGGATGACAAACTTCATGTCATGAAGAGCCCGGACGCTCTCGCCTATACGCTGCTCAAGATTTCGCTTGAGAAGAACTAATACCCATCAATCCCTTTCTGTCATCCTGAGCGTTAGCGAAGGATCTTGATTGAAAGCAGCCAGGATTCTTCGCGTACGCTCAGAATGACAAAACAGGCCACCGCCCGCGCTGTGATCGTTGTGTTCGCTGTGGTAAGAATCCCCAAAACCCCGCAAAAAATTAGATAAAATTTGATCTAAATCCGAAACGATAGTCGCTATTATTGCCTAAAATTGTAGGCAAAATTAAAAGCCTGTTCAGCCCCCTCTGACATGATGAGGGCATGAACACGGAACTCTTCACCTTCACAACTGACAGAAAACAAAAAGGCAGGAAAAGCTCACTCCAATGGCTTTTCTCAGACCTCGCGGAAGGTGTCACAAACGGGACCCGTGTTCGCCGCATTTCGGACAAACGCAATGTGGGTGTGTGTACTAAGGACTTCAAAAAAACGACAGCGGGAACTGGCAAGGAACGTCGCGGATCAGACAGCGACGGCTTGCTGGGTTCCATGCTGATCGAACATATGATCGGCGGCGCGATTACGTCTCTCCTGCCGCTTTTCTTCCAGTCCGCCGATATCTCCAGCATGATCGATGCCGCCGACGAATTCTATTGCGAGCGCGTAGATGCCAAACCGGCCCAGGAAATCACCTATTTCCCGAGCTACGCCCTCTGCTGATCCATTGAGCCGGTTTTAAGCTCAATTCCCTGTTTTTCTCCCTTCGAAGACCTGTTATATTGATCCGATCATCATTTGAGGTCGTCCTTGGAATTTTCAACCACATTACTGCGCGAGAAGTTTGTAATCCGCGACGCGTCTCGCGCTGACGGCGATCCGGGCGTGACCGCACTCAGCAACCGCGTCTGCGTTGCGCTGCACGACACACACGGGAAACTGATTGAAACTTTCATCATCCGAACCCAGGCCATGCACACCTGCATTCGCATGGCGGCGAAGATCATCCATAGCTATAACCGCCACGGCCCGATCATGGTGCGCGCCGAAAAATTCGATTTCGATGAAGCCTGGAACGATATCGTGACCGACTATGAACGCCAGTATAACGAAAAATCCTGGGTGGCCGTTTACAATGGCGGAAAGCGCATTTACGGCTCGAACGAATATCACGCCTTCCTCGACGTGATCGAGAATTGCGAAAACCGCAACAAGACAGGCAATTACGACAGTTCGGTCCTGATGGCCGAAGACATCTTCGCGCAAAGAGGCAAAAGCGTCTCGATCGACTATGAAGGCAATACCGGCATGGTCCTCGATATCAAAAAGAACCGCGCCCGCTGCGGCCTGATCCTGCGCTCGCCGACCAAGCGCACGAATTTCAACTATACGGCGGAAGAGAAACCCGAACGCGAAGACAAGATCAACGTGCCGCAATGCCTGACCTCGGCGGCGGCGTTTTTAGAGGGCATCCAGCTCGCCTTCCAGATCGGCCGCGTCAATGAACGGCTGCGCCTCAATCAGACAGCCAAATATTCAGATGAAGACCGCAAGGCAACAGCGGCGCGCCGCCGTCTTGCGCGCCTGAATGCCGAAATAAAGAATTTCGAAAATGTATTTTCGGTGAATTACCGCCCGGAACGCCCGGAATTCGGCCAGATCATCACCGAAGCGGAAAGATTTACCCGTGCACAAATCGAAAAAGACATCGCAAACAAACTTGCCGAACAGGCTATCGATCTTGAAGAACCGGTCGTGACGGAAGAATAGACTTACGGCCCCGCCGGTGCAGGCGTTACGGCTGGAGAATTCGCGCTGCTCCAATCGTCATTTATGCCAAGCACCTTGTCGTTCTTCAGAATGCCTGCGACATCGTTGCCGCTCAGCGACATCTGGCTGCCGTCCGGATAGATATCGATGGAGCCGACGCTCTGCCCCCTGCCTCTCAATATATCTTCAAGCTCGTCATGCGTGCCCCCATAAATAATCGCCGATTTCTGTCCCTGCGCAACATCGCTGATGTAATCCGCAAGACGCGTATCATTAAGACGTGCGGGCATATCAAGTTGTATCTGATCTGAATCATTTTCCTGGCTTGCGAATTCATCCGCTATTCTCTGTTTATCTGCGTCGGGAAGATGACTGTAACATTCTATCTTCTTATTATCGATTTCCCGCGCAATTTCCGGATTGCGACCGATCGTGGCTTTATTTTCATCTGCATCAGCGGAAAAAGTCAGGCCATGACTTTCAAAAACCCCTCTGGCGATGTCATCGTTCATCTGTACAATTTCCTGCGGCAATTTTCGATGGAATCCGGTGCCGGGATCTGCAAACTGGACTTTCATGCCTTTTTCATGCGCATGAATAATAAGATCGGCACGCATGCCGATAAAATCATCAAAACCTGCATCGTCATACCAAAGATTGGTCACCCGCCCTTCCATATTGTCGATAAACTGCTGCCTTGTAATGACACCATTGGCAAGATCGTCGGCGTGATATTGCAGTTCCTGCGGCATCTCGATAAAAATCTGCTTCACGCCCGCATCATAAAGTGAATCCACAACCGCACCCGACATGATGAAGTGCTGCAGATTAAGATCCGGATGCTTATTGTCGCCGATCAGCACGATGTCATTCCCGCGCGCCAGCTCGCCGATCTTTTTGACGATATTGGGATTTGTCGGCGCAGCCTCAAAGGCTTCGCCAATCGCTTGCGTAAAATGGCCGAGCATATCCGCCACATCCGGCGTTTGTTTGAGCATTCAATTCCCCTTAATGGCATTCTAATTACATAATGTTAAAGAAAATTTAAAACGCCCCACAGATAACTTATTGATTTATATAAATAAATTCCTATATTATCCATAATAATTGCAGTATTTTCAGGATATGGCTATAGTCTCTGCCATGCTGAAACAAAGCTTCGATCAGAATTCCACGGATGCAAAGAACGGGCGCGTCTTCGTCCTTCTCGAAGAACAGCGCACGCGCGGCCGCAATCACGTTAATGAAGGTCTGGGCCAATTATTCGCACAGCGCACGGGCCGCGAATATTCCCTGCTCACCCTTTCCGAGATTTACAAACAGGACGCGATAAAAAATCTCAATCTCACCGACCAGGATGTGGTTTTCGATTCCGAATATGAACTCAACGGACAGACAGGCGCTGCCTTTCATATCACCAGCAATGAAAAATATGTGGACCGGTTGCGTGGTGCCCTGACAGAGCTTACCTGTCATCACCTTACATCCGAAATACTCAGCCAAGAATCAAAACTCTTCGAAGAGAAATACAAGGATATCCGCAATCCGCTCATCGCGGTTCTGATCCATGGCTTCCAGACGGATTATGTTGAATTCGCAAAGCAAATAGCCGGTATGGCCGCGCGCTATCCGCAGGCGACTATTTTTCTCTGCGGCAGCTGGCGTACCCACAAGCACGACCAGCTTACAATGTACTCCTCCCTGCAGAAGGGAATCACGGTAAAAAATCTCGCGGGCCGGATCAATATCGAGAATTTCGCGCTGACCAAAGATGCCGATTACAATCCCTATATCGGCCTGATTGCAAAAGCCGACCATGCGATCATCGTCGGAAAATCCTCGTCCATGATATCTGAAATTCTTTTCACCGGGAAAACCCCCATCCTGTACGACGTACATATGCCGCAGCGCCTGAAAAGAGAAGATCTTGTTTTAGATTATTACGATGTCCTCGACAGTAAAGAATTCCCAACCCGTCCAGTCGCGCCGATCAATATCACACCTTACGTCGTCGACGGGATGATCGAAGATTTCATCAAACACGGCGGGATCGTGCCGAATTGGAAATGTGAAAAGAGCGAAGTTCCCTCCGCCCTTCGCTCATGCTCTCCGGAACAGTCTTAGAGTTATTTGTCTTTCATCAATCTCTGCTTCATTTGCGCAGGCGAAAGCTCTTTGATCTTGCCATTCTCTTTAATGACAAGAGTTGTATTGTGAATTTTTGCACGTTCGACGGCATCCAAAGCCGAAGCTTTTGATGTCTTGCCTAAAGAAGACGCAGAACCGATATTTTTAATTGTCCAGATCATCAACCATATCTTTCCAGATATCCTGTTTCTTATAATCTACCAGCCTTAAACCTGTTTCTTTGACTTCCATAAAAACAGGCTGCGGCGGCATAACCATTGCATCATATATTTCCAGTATATCACATAGCTTTCTCGGTTCGCCACTCATGTATTCAAGGCTTCTCGTATAACGTCTCCGCACGTCTTTTGAAGGCACAAAATGGCCACCCTCAACCCTTCTATTATGAATTCTTTTAATATTTACATTAACGTCCGAAGTATGAAGATAAATGAGTCGAATTTCATATCCTACCTTCTTCGCCTGCCTCATATATCTTTCGAGATAGTTTCCCGACAATGTCGTTTCAATTGCGAAATCTGTTTTTTGCTCAATAAATTTCTTAAGTTGTCGGAGAAGTATTTTTCCAGATTCAATAATCTGACTCTGTGGGTCTACAATTGATAGGCCACGAGCCAGCTCATCCGAGTTAAGAAAGTTTTTTATCTTAAGTTTTTGAAGATATTTTTTTGCAAAAGTCGTTTTACCTGATCCATTCGGGCCAGCGACAATAATCATCAAAGGTTTTGATTTGATCATGTACAAATTTACCACAACTGCTTTCAAGCTGACAGAAATTTAATGAAATAGAAAAAGGCCGGTTTCCCGGCCTTTTTCCTTATGTCTCAAACAGTATAATTCTTATTAAGCCGCGCCGGCGAGATCTCTAAGCACGTAATTCAATACGCCGCCATGTTTGAAGTAATCGACTTCATCCAGCGTATCGATACGGCAGAAGAGTTTGTGTTCTTCCGTTTTGCCGTCCTTGCGCTGGATTTTCAGCGTGACATCCATCAATGGCTTCAGTCCTGATTCAAATCCGGTGACAGAGATCACTTCATCGCCTGTGAGTTTCAAATCGTTGCGTGTCATGCCATTTTTGAAGACGAGTGGGAGAACGCCCATGCCGACGAGGTTCGAACGGTGAATACGCTCGAAGCTTTCCGCGATGACGGCTTTAACACCGAGCAGTTTCGTGCCCTTCGCGGCCCAGTCGCGTGACGATCCGGTGCCGTATTCCTTACCGGCAAAAACCACCAGCGGCGTGCCGCTTGCGACATATTTCATACATGCGTCATAGATCGGCATCTGTTCGCCTGTAGGCACGTATTTGGTAAGGCCGCCTTCGACACCGCCGAGCATTTCGTTCTTGATACGGATGTTGGCGAAAGTGCCGCGCATCATGACTTCGTGGTTCCCGCGGCGCGCGCCGTAAGAGTTGAAGTCGGCGACGGATACGCCGTTTTTCAAAAGATATTCACCGGCTGGCGAGGCTTTCTTGATGTTACCGGCCGGCGAGATATGGTCGGTCGTAATCGAGTCGCCGAAGATTGCCATGATATTCGCATTGTGAATATCCGAGATCGGCGCAGGCGTTTTCGTCATGCCGACGAAGTATGGCGGGTTTTGCACGTAAGTCGATTTATTGTCCCATTTATAGGTTTCGGACGTTCCGCTTGCCGGAATCGCCTGCCATTGCTCCGGTCCTTTAAAGACGTTCGCGTAACGGGTCTTGAACATTTCGGCTGTCAGGCAATGCTCGATCGTGTCGGAAATTTCCTTGTTCGTCGGCCAGATATCTTTCAGGTAAACATCTTTGCCGTCCGAACCTTTGCCCAAAGAATCTTTGGTCAGGTCGATCGTCATGTTGCCGGCGATCGCATAAGCGACAACGAGCGGCGGAGAAGCCAGATAGTTGCCTTTTGTCTGCGGATTGACGCGGCCTTCGAAGTTCCTGTTACCCGAGAGAACGGCAGTGACGGTGAGGTCGCCCGCTTCGATCGATTTCGAAATATTCTCAGGCAATGGACCCGAGTTTCCGATACAGGTCGTGCAACCGTAACCGACAAGGTTGAACCCGAGCGCGTCCAGTTCTTTCGACAGGTCTGCCTTGTTCAGGTAATCGGTAACAACCTGCGATCCAGGTGCCAGCGAAGTCTTGACCCATGGTTTTGATTTCAATCCCAGCGCGTTCGCTTTCTTGGCAAGAAGGCCTGCCGCGACGAGGACGTTCGGGTTCGATGTGTTGGTACAGGATGTAATCGCCGCGATAACGACCGCGCCGTCTTTGAGTTTATAGCTTTCGCCTTCGACAGCGATCTCGCGGTGTTGCGGGATCAGCGCATTGATGGAATCGACAGCCTTCGACAGGGCCACACGGTCCTGCGGACGTTTCGGTCCGGCCAGCGACGGCTCGACAGCATCGAGATCGAGTGACAGTGAATCCGTGAATAACGGCTCCGGCGAGTTTTTATCTCTCCACAGGCCCTGCTCTTTCGCATATGCCTCGACGAGTTTCACGCGGTGCGGATCGCGGCCGGTGAACAGCATGTAACGGATCGTTTCTTCATCGATCGGGAAGAAACCGCAGGTCGCGCCGTATTCCGGTGCCATGTTGGCGATCGTCGCGCGGTCGGCGAGTGTCAAATTATCAAGCCCCGGGCCGTAGAATTCGACAAATTTGTTGACGACACCTTTCGCGCGCAGCATCTGCGTGACCATCAATACGAGGTCGGTCGCGGTCATGCCTTCTTTCATCGAGCCGGTGATTTTAAATCCGATAACTTCAGGGATCAGCATCGAGACAGGTTGTCCGAGCATCGCAGCTTCCGCTTCGATACCGCCAACGCCCCAGCCGAGAACGCCCATACCATTGACCATAGTTGTGTGAGAGTCTGTACCGACGAGTGTATCAGGATAAGCGATTTTCTTGCCTGGCTTGTCTTCGTCTTCTTCAACCCAGACCGCTTGTGCGAGATATTCAAGATTGACCTGGTGACAGATACCCGTACCCGGCGGCACGACGCGGAAATTGCGGAAACCTGACTGGCCCCAGCGCAGGAATTCGTAACGCTCTAGATTGCGCTCGAATTCGATCGCGACGTTTTTCTCGAATGAATTTTTATTGCCGAACTCATCGACCATCACCGAGTGATCGATGACAAGGTCAACAGCAGCAAGCGGGTTGATCTTCTGGGCATTGCCGCCAAGCGCGGTCATGGCTTCGCGCATCGCGGCCAGATCGACGACAGCCGGAACGCCGGTGAAATCCTGCATCAGGACGCGTGCCGGACGGTACGCGACTTCATGGGTTGATTTACAATCCTTGAGCCATTCTTTAAGTGCTTTGACATCGTCGACATTGACCGAGCGATCGTCTTCATAACGGAGAAGATTTTCAAGAAGAATTTTAAGTGAGTAAGGAAGGCGGGAAATATCGCCGATCTGCTTTGCGGCCTCGGCAATCGAGAAATAATCATATGCCTGCCCGTCGACGGTCAGAGTTTTACGGGTTTTAAGTTTGTCGTGACCGGCGCGTGTCATGGTTAGGCTCCTGAAGGGATTATAAATTTTGCGGAAAGCAGAGAATTATTGATTTAGGGAGTTTATCATGGCCTGCAAAATCTAAGAAAAGGTAAATGCGGCATAGCGGCACAGGCGGAGGCCGTTTTTATTTGCATAAATGCGGAAATTCTCGCTATGGTCGACCCCGAGTTAAGAATGATTATTGAGTAGACCAGAGCGCCGCATGCCCAGTCCGGATTTGGAAGATTACAACGATGACATAACCGGCCAACCGCTCGTCGGTTTTATGGACGGCCTGCCCGGCGGCATCGTGAAAAAAGCGCCGCTGACCAAACCGGTTATGCTGGATTTTTTCAATGATATCGATCTCGATAAAGTTAAAAAATTTCAGCGCTGCTGGAATCTGCTCGCACACGGCTCTTTTGATGCGACCGAACTCACCTTTATTATCAAACAACTCGCGGATATTTCCCGTCCCTTTTATCCGCATTTCCTTGAATCGCCCTTCGCGCCGTTTTACACGCATGTAAAAGAGAACCTCTCTTTATGGACGGATCGATTTATCGAAAAATCCGCTTTCTTTTCACCTTCCGAAATGGCCGATTGCGTCATCGCGCTGAAAGATCTTCGTATAAAACCTTCATTTAAATTCAAAGAAGAATGGGTAAGGCAGGCCGAAGCCAAGCTCCCATTTCTCACAGCGTCTGAACTTGCGGAATCTTTCCGCTCTTTTTCCATGAATAAATCGCATGTGCGGGGAAATAATTTTCTGCGCTGCTGGCAGGATAGCGCACGCGCAAAAATAAACGACTTTAATGCCAGGGAGCTTGCAAGCTCCCTGCTGTGTTTCGCAGCTCGCAATGTAAGGCCGGATCAGGATTTCCTTGATATGTGGACCGCACGTGCGGAAACGATCACCAGGTCTTTCAGACTCACCGATCTCGCCAACTCGATGTCCGCTTTCGCAATGCTGGGCCTGACCCCCGATCCGGAATTCGCCAAACAATGGTTCATTCAACTGAAAAAGAAGCTCAGGGGTTTTGAATTTGATATACAGGATCTTAATCGCGGCGTGAAGGCGATGGGCATCCTGTCCTGCTGCACGGGCGACGATCTGTATGAAATGGCCTATGACCTGCTTGAGCAGAAAATCGAAGAATGCGGACAGGTAAACCACGCGCATCGCGCGCAGATTTTCCCCGCTTTGTGGTTCGACCGGCCAACCCACCACAATTTTCAACAGAATGAAAAAGAAGTAGCATCACCCGACGAGCTCAACCTGAAGCAGGCATTTGAAAAAGCGGGCGTTGCAATTTCGCAGGACGTATTATTGCCCAAACTCGGACGCAACGCCGATATCCGCCTGACCGTCAATGACCGTGACATCATGGTTGAATATGACGGGCTTAATCATTTCGTCGAGGATATGGACGGCAATCTTTTCTATGACGGCGAGTCCCGGATGCAGAACGCCCTCATCGCGAAATTATATCCCGACACGGTGATGGTGCGCATCAGCTCCATCGACGCGATGGTCATCCGCAATCAGGCCGGCGACGATGAAATCGCGCGGCAACTGACGGAAGCCTTCACGGATGTCGCCCCAGGCGTTTATGAAACAACCATTGAAAACGACCGCTTGGCCCTGATTCCGGTCCTTCGCCAGCTCGACGGGCCCGTTTAATTATGGATTTAATGGCATAAGCTCAAATTTATTGCATAAATCGCAGAGTTTCCCTTATGGTTATTCTTTCCTGATTAGCGAATCTTTAGACTGAGTACATATGAACGCCGCCCCGCTCCTCAATTCTCCGATAGAGAGACAGGATATCCTGTCCTATTTTTCTGCGCAGAATAACCGGCCGTTCACGCTCAATGAATTTTCATTTTACTGGGAACAGATTGAGACGCTGAACCTCTCGCCGAAGGAAGCCGTCAACATCCTGCGCTTTGTCGCCGGCAATATTTCCAATCACCATATCGCGACGCGCGATATCTACAATTATCTGACCCGCGACAAACGCATCAATGTCTGGATCGAGGCGGTCAGGGGCAAGCTGCATGACTTCAAACCCATAGATATCTCGGACACGTCAAAGCATTTCGGAAAACTTGCAATCCTTCCCGATATTTCATTCCTTCAGGAACTGAAAAATTGCGCTATCGAGAAAATGCCGCACTCGAACTCGATCGATGTTTCGAACCTGCTCTGGGGATTTGCCCGTCTTGGTGTTCATCCTGGTGACGATCTCATGGATCTCTCCATGAAAAATCTGCTGCTGAACAAGTTTAAGAACAAGAAAAATACCATGCATGATATCGGCCCCGCCGCCTGGGCCATTGCCATTATCTCGGCGTTGAAAAACAGCCGGGACATGAAAACTGGCATGCATATCCTGATGGCGCAGCACAGGAACGATCCGCTGAACAACATTGCCAATACGCAAATCGATATGGCGGCGCTATGGTTCGGCCTGCCCGAATTCCGCAAACATTCCATCCATACGCGCGAGCATGCTTCTTATTGGGAAAGGCAACTGCACGATTCCTTCCTCAACAATAAATTCACGCTTAATAGCGAGAAAAACTCTTATATTCCCGAATTATGGCGCAAGGCGGATTTTCGCCTCTCGCATAATGACCGCGATATTATGATCGAAGCCGACGGTCCTGCGCATTTTGTCTATGATGTGGAAAATTCCCGTCTGCGCTATGACGGCCCGACCTATTTCTCCAACGCGGCCATAGAGTGGCTTTATCCCGACACCAGCGTTATCCGTCTGCGTTATGACGACTGCGAAACGCTTGGCACCGATACGATCGCGCCCAGAATTAAACGGCTGTTCAATAAACTGGCCCCCGGCACGCATGTAACGAGCGTCAACAGGGTCGGGCTGAAGCTGCAACCGATGGATCGCATCATAGAGCTTGCGCCCGCGCCGCTGCGCGCCGCACAGGAATCGGAAATAATCCAGGCCCCGCAATCCGTCGAAGCAAAAGCTGAGACTGAAGAAACGCCGGAAGCCGTGCCGCTGAACCGTGAAGAAATCCTGCGCCATTTCGTCAATATGCAGCCCCTGGAATGCGCGTCTGATTTTACCAGGAACTTCCTGCCTTACTGGCGTATGCTCCCTACCCAGGAATTTTCGCCGCAGGACCTCACACAAATTCTGGCCTCCACGCACAATGCTTTCTGCTCGCCGCATACGCCGGGGCATGTCTACAAGGAATTATTGCGCCCCGGCCTGTTCTCCTGCTGGTATAAAATGGCCTACCGGTCAGGCGATTTCGATACTCATTTCCTCTGCACCAATCTGCATAATTTCGCCCGGATGAATATTCTGCCGCCAGATCATTTTATGACCGAGTGGCATAACGAAGCGAACAGCCAGATAGATTCCTTCACCCCCGATGAACTGATCCTGACGATCCGCAGTTTTGCAAAGCTCGGCATCGTGCCTGAAAAACAATTCATGCAGGGCTGGGTATCCGCCATCGGCCACCACGTGAAAGAACTGACCGATGACGACATGGCGACGCTCGCGCGCTGCATGGCGGTCTTCCATGTCATATCTGACGATCCGCAATACCGCCAGGTTGGGGAATTCTTCCTCGACAGCCTCAACGGCAAAGGCATGAGCCAGAAATTCATTTCAAAAGCCAATCAGGCGCGGCTGCTATTCGACCGCCCGCTCAAGAAAACCCGCGTCGGCGGCACTGACGAACGCGGCTCAAGCTGGGAAACTTCCCTCGAATTCGCTTTCAGGCAAAAAGGCTTCGAAAATCAGGGCGGCTTTATTTCGCAACTGAACCGTAAAGTGGATTTCCACCTGAAATACGACGGACGTGAAATCATCATCGAAGCCGACGGGCCGAGCCATTTCATCAAGGATGAGCCGTTGGAGAAATTCCATTTCAACGGCTCGACGCTGCTCCAGACCGCGCTGCTCAGGAAATTACACCCTGACGCGGTTATCATACGCCTGCGCTATCTCGATATGAACGGTTTCAAGGCGCTGCATCATGCCGACCCGCACGATCAGGGCACGCTCGCGGACAAACTGGCGGAATTGTTCAAGACCACGCCGCCCGGCGCTTACCAGACGGAATTCGAACATGACGAACTCCTGCTCAAGCCCGTACTGGCCGCAGACATTAAAAAAGCAAATGAAATCCACATGGAGCCGCTCGCGCCTGCGGGCGCGCCGGAAATAGAAGCCGTCCCGGAAACCGGAAACGACATTCATGTCGAGCCGAATACACTGTCCAAACTGGAACTCTTAAACTCGACCTATATGCAAAGCCCGCTGCGTCAGGCGTGGAATATGGCGTTCCAGAATTTCGTGCCAAACCAGACCACGAAACTGCTGCGCAAGATCATCAGGATGCACAACGATGCCTACAAACATTTCAGGTTCATGGAATGATCATCAGCATCCCCGACAGCGAGACCGCTCACCATATCATCACCGCCGCTTTTAACGCGCGTTCAACGCATAACAGCGAAGAATTCATTGATAAATACGGCGTGGATAAAGGCATTGAAATCTGCGCGCTGCTGGCGCTCGACCGCATCAACTCGGACGCGTTTATCGCGCGCGTCTTTGCAAACCATATGATTTCAAGCCTGCATGAATGCATGGATATCTACGGCGAAGACGATCCGAAATCGGAACGCTACAAACTTGAAATAGCGAAATACAACGACGCGTTGCGCGAACACACGCTCAATCAGGAGCAAATGGAAGCCGCCTGCCGCTATCTCGGCATCAAAACCATACGTCCTTATCCGGCTCCCGAATCCACACCGAATTAGCGACGATCCAAATAATCAAAAACGCACTTATTATAGAGTTACTTTCTCTATATTTTTTTAGTCGCGAAATCGGTTTTTTTGCACTTGGTTTCCACAGTCGTTAATCCAATTTTTTTCTTGACAGTATTTTGATTTTTAAAAAGAATATGTAAATACAAAACAGCTTCAAGAATCCGAATTGAATCAGGTTATTACAGCTCTGTGCTCACTTAACGCCCCTCTTTTCATAATTTATTTTTCGACTCGCCGATTCCGACATCTTTCAAATAATCATTTTGACTCTTTCCCAATAAAACCGCAGATTTTAATCATTGCTTAACAACTAACCCTGATGGGGAATTAAATGAGTGAAGATAATATCGGCGACCGCCTAGCAGCCCTTAAAGCTAATGCAAATTCTGCCGGGACAGCGTTCAAAACCGCAACCGCCGCTGAAACAGCCGAGAAAACAAGAAACAAAGCCCGCGTAGATACCCGTACCATGCAGGAGATGGTATCCGCTCTCAAAGACAACCCTTACTACAAAGTTCTGACCAAAGAAGGAAAATCGGACGAAGAAAAAGTCGCAGCGCTTACACAGCTGATGACTTACGACCGCACGATGAGCAAGGAACAGAACCTTGCGCGTATCGATATGCTGAACCAGCTGGAAACCTTCCTCCAGTCGCAACGCCGCAGCCATGCCGAACAACTGATCGAACTCAACGGCAGCGACGTTTATCCGCAACTGAAAAACACAATCGGCCAGATCCTCGACCAATGGGATAAATTCCAGGAAAATCTCTCATCGATTACCGAGCCTCTGAAAGTCATCGAAGAAATTCGTACAGCCGGCGGCAAGGAAGAAGTTCTCGAAGCCCTGCGCAAAGCGAACGAAACCAAGAAACTTGGTGAAGAGATTAACGCGCAGATCGATAGCCTTAACCGGGAAACCACTGCTTTATCTTCTGATAAAGAAAATACCGACCGGACAGCGACGCAACTTCAACGCACACAGGCGGTCGAAGAATCCAAGAAAATGCGTAACTTCTTCTCGAAAATGGTCGGCGGCAAATCAGCGCAGGCCATGGTCGAACGCGCTCAGGCTATCGAAGACAACAAGGCGAAAGCTGAAGAACTGGCCGCGAACCTCGATGCCAAACGCGCAGCTCTCGAAGAACAACTGAAATACATGGCAACTCTGGAAGAAGAACTGGCTAAAGATCCTTCACAAAAACGCGTTCAGGATCTGATCGATATCGGAACTGCCGCCTACGGTAAACGCATCGACGAACTGAAAGACGCAGCCAAGGCGTTTATCAACTTCACGAGCGAAAACATGGAAGGCTGTGTCGAGCGTCTTAAAGCGTCAGGTGAGCATATCGAGTCCCTCGAAACTGCGAACGAGACCTACACACGCTACTACGACCTGATGGCTCAGGGTAACCGCGCCGCAACGGGCGACAACGTCAAGCTTGCCGATGTACTGAAAGGCGAACTGACAGCGCTCGACGGCGAGAACAAGGACGATCCGCAAGTCCAGATCAAGAGCATGG
>JBEHYB010000031.1:0-24249 GCA_048498395.1 Pseudomonadota bacterium | reverse complement strand
TCGATCGTAAAGGAAACTTTTGAAAGGGCGAGGCTGCCATCGGAAGAATCAGGCTCGAGACGCAGATCGAGTTTCTGCCCGGCCTTGAGTTTTTTCATATTGAAGTGTTCGGCGACTTCGGCGACGACATTCTGCGCCTCATCCGCGTCGACACCGGCATCGACCAGAACGCCGGAGAATGTATCGCCCTTGCCGACTTCGACAGAGACATCGACAGGACCCGACGAATCAAGTTTGCCACGGGTCAGGGCGGCTGATTCGATCGCTTCCGGCTCGCGGCGGATCTGGCCGTCATGATCGCGGAAGACATCAAGGCGCTGGATCAGTCCGGCGGCAGGTTCGAGATTGGCGAGAACGGATGTGTTCTCAGGTTTGACGACATCGGCGGCATTCATCATGCCGAAAACGGTCAGGACGGCAAGACCGCTCGCCACGTAACGCAGGCGCAGACGGTTGTTGCGGGTAAGAATATGCCTTGTTTTGCAAGGAATAACCTTGTTCACGAGGGCGAAGGTGGACGTGCCGGTATTCGCCAGAACAGAAACGACAGGAGCGGCAGCTCTTGAAAACTGTGGAGAATAGATAAATGCACGGAACAAATTAGGCAGATGTGAAAGTGTCATGATTTCTTGATTGATAGGGAATTGGATGGGACGGCTTTTTTAGTTCGTCTTGGTTCCTGTATCCGTTCGGTTAATCGACCGACATGCTGGTGAAGCAATTTGCTTCGTTGTGTTTAGCATGTCCGGGCTTTTTGTCAAAGCCCAACCCTTTATCCTGTCCACAGGGGGCTTTTCAGCCACCTTGGTCAGGGCCTCAATGTCTATAGGGACCCCCGACCCGAGTCAATCCTGAATCGACCCAAATTGAGAGTTATTAACCTATTGAAATTAAATAGATTTTCCGATTAATCGGCCCATTTTCCACCGCTTCTGAGGCGATGGCCGAATCCGGGGGTAGTCAAATCCTCCGTCGGACCCCCGGCGCGCACCGGACGGGGCGCAAAACGGCCCAAAGAAATCAGCCGGTCATACATGACGAGCGCGCCCGCCACCCCGACATTGATGCAGAATTTCATCGGGATCTTGATGGTGAAATCGCATTTCTCAAGCAGCTCCGGCGAGACATTGCCCATCTCGGGGCCGAGCACATAGGCCGCGCGCAACGGATGGCGAAAGCTTGGCAATTCGACCGCGTCTTCTAAAAACTCGACGGCGACAAGCTGGCAGCCTCTCGGCAGGTCGAGCGCGGGAACGCTTGGATACTCATAGTACGGAACATGATCGAACGCGCCTGACGTATCCGTCTGCTGGATGCCTTTGACATCGACGGCCGGGGCGATGGTGAAGAAGAAACTCGCGCCGAACGCATGCGCGGAGCGCACGAGATTGCCGACATTCTGGGCCTTATGAATGCCCTCTACCCCGATACCGAAAAATCCGCGCATATCCTATCCATGCCATTCAAGGCGCGGGTGGCGCATGCGGATCGATAATTCCTTCATGGCGCCCAGCGCTCTTATAAGTTGATGTTCACTTATAAACACATCGTCGGGGAAATCAAAATCGGATCTCGTCAGCATGGCGCGCGCGTCACTCTCCGACACCAGGCGCTTGCGCGACTGATAGGGACCTTTCTCGAACGGTTCGAATTTGGCGAGCGGCACGGCAAGTCCCTCAAGACAGCCTTTAAAGATCATCGATAAACCCATAATAGTGGTGCGCGTCCTTCCCGGTTATTTATGGTGGAAATGCATGTCGCGCGATGACGGGGAATGGAATTTCTCCAGCGCCTTGACCAGCTGGTGTTCGGGAATATACCGCCCGTCCTTGGATCTAATGCCACGCGTATTCAGCAGCTTGACGACAGCCTGCTCCGTCAGCTCGACATTGATATTCCCCCAATGGCCGGTGAATCTCTCATCCGGACGGCGCAGGACATTCTCGCCTTTTTTCAAAACGCTGGTGAATTTGGCCAGAGGCGCTTCACCATCCACACCCGGGATCAGCTCACGGAAGAACAACAGATGCTGCTGCGATTTCTCATACGGCTCTTCGGTCTGCTTGACCGCGCGGGCATAGGCCTCGCCGATCGCCTTTTTCAGTTCCGCCGTTGGAATATCGAAATTATCGCCGAATTTATCGAGAATGGCTTCGACTTTTTCGGAATAGGTCGTGGGATGAAGCATATAATTCAGCGCACTCATGTTCAGGAATTGTGTCTGCGCTTTTTGTTTGGGGTCTTTGGGTTTGAAGAAAGCGCCTTCGCTTCCTTCAAAAGTCGCAAGTTTATCGAATTTTAAAGATATAATCATTGTACGCTCCCAGTATAGTTTTTTATGTTTTGAAAACTATAGGACGAAGCGTATCGATTTGCAATTTCTGCAAATCAGATATGCACCGCACAATTTAAAATCCTTATTTGGTTTTCAGGAAGCTTTCGAGACGATCGAGCGCGTTGCCGATGATCTGTTCGCTGGGGCCGTAACACATGCGGAAATAATCGCCGCAGCCGGAACCGAAAGACGCACCCGGCGCGAGGCTGACCCCGGCCTTGTCGATCATTTCACGGGCGAATGTCATGGAATCGCTCACACCGTCCACGCGGAAGAACGCATAAAAGCTCGATGGCGGCGGATTGAAAATCACGCGCGGCATATCGGCAAAGCGTCTGGTGATAAGATCGAGGTTAGATTTCCAGTGCTCGTTCTGGCCTTTGAGAAACTCTTCCCCGTGGCGCAGCGCCGCGATCCCGCCATACTGAATGAAATTCGGCGGGCACATATTCTCGTAAAGCGCGAGATCGTAGATCTTGCTCTCGACATGCGCGGGCCCTATCAGCCAGCCCAGTCGCCAGCCGGTCATCGCCCAGCTTTTCGAGAAACTGTTGACGACGAACAGGCGGTCTTCGGGATCCGCGATATCGAGGAAGCTCGGCGCGCGAAGCGCGTCATAAGTCGTGCGCGAATAAATCTCGTCGGATACGATCCAGATACCGCGGGCGCGGGCGAATTCCATGACGGCTTCCATCTCGTCGCGCTTCATGACCCAGCCGGTCGGATTGCTCGGTGTCACCAGCAGGATGACTTTAGTGTTTGGCGTGCAGGCCTTGAACATCTCTTCGAGATCCAGCTGCCAGCTGCCGTTTTCCTCGCGCATCTGCACTTCGTTGAAAGTGGCACCTGTCATCTCGATAATGCCGATCAGGTTTTTCCAGATCGGTGTCACGGCCAGAACCTCGTCGCCCTCGTCGAGCACGGAAGTAAGCGCGAGATGAACGGCCATCGTGCCCGAGGCTGTCGCGAAAATGCGGTTGGTCGGAATGCTCAGGTTGAAAATCTGCGAATAATAGGTGGAGATTTCCTGGCGCAGTTCAGGCATGCCGAGAGGCGGCGTATAAAAAGTCTTGCCCTCCTGCATCGCCTTGACGGTGGCATCGATGATAAAGGACGGGGTCGGGGCGACACCTTCGCCCTGCGCCAGCGAAATAGTATCGGGGCGCGCTTTGCCGTATCTTAAAAGTTCCGCCGCGATATTGGGCGAAAGTTTTTCGAGGCATTTGCGAAAGCCTTTGCTGGGCGTGCTCTGCGTGGACTGGGAATCTGAACCTGGTTTCATGGGTGTTGTCATTAACATATTTGCCGTCCCTGTTAAGGGCCCTTTTTAGTCTATCTGGTATCTATTCTTGATGGGGGTGGATGCTCGTGGAGCATCCCAGGGGCAAAATTAGCGGGCTTTACCCGTGGCGGCGGCCGCCGCTGCAGCACAGGCAGCTAAAAGGTTTGGCAATGTTTGAACGATCAACATGTCGTTGAGTTAAACCCATCGAGGCTAAAAACGCAAATAAATTTTGCGCCTAGGCCTTCAATTCGCTCAGATTCTTATAAAGCTCCAGCGCCTCCGGGTTCGCCAGCGCCTCGATATTCTTGACCGGGCGGCCGTGAATGACTTCGCGTACCGCCAGTTCGACGATCTTGTTGCTCTTGGTGCGGGGGATATCGGCGATCTGGATGATCTTGGCCGGTACATGGCGCGGCGAAGCCCCGTCCTTGATCTGCTTCTTGATCCGGGAGGTCAGTTCGTCATCGAGCTTTTTGCCGTCCTTCAGGCGCACGAACAAAATGACATGTTCGTCGTCATGGGTGGTCAGGCCCACTGCGATCGATTCCTCGACCTCGCTCACCTGCTCGACCTGGCGATAGATTTCCGCCGTGCCGATCCGCACTCCGCCCGGATTCAGCGTCGCGTCCGAACGGCCGTGAATGATAAAACCGCCATGCACAGTGCGCTCGAGCCAGTCGCCATGACACCAGACATTCGGGTATTTCTCGAAATACGCCTTGTGATAACGCTCATTGTCCGGATCGTTCCAGAACATGACAGGCATCGAAGGGAAAGGCTTGGTGCAGACCATCTCGCCCGATCCTGCGCCCGGCGGCATCGGCTGGCCTTTATCGTCGAACGCATCCATCGCATAACCAAGCCCCGCGCCCTGGATTTCACCGCGCCAGACGGGTGAGATCGGATTGCCGATCACGAAACAGGAGATGATATCCGTACCGCCTGAGATAGAGGCCAGATGCACGTCATGTTTGATCGCGTCATAGACGTAATCGAAGCTCTCATGCACGAGCGGCGATCCCGTCGAGGTGATCGTCTTCATGTTCGAGAGATCGAAATGATCGACCGGGCGCACGCCATGCGATTTCAGCGCGTCGATATATTTGGCACCCGTGCCGAAAAGCGTGCATTTATGTTTAGCCGTATATTCCCACAACATCTCGGGCTTCGGATAAAACGGCGAGCCGTCATATAGCAGCAATGTGGCACCGCTCGCGAGCGCCGAAATCTGCCAGTTCCACATCATCCAGCCGCAGGTAGTGAAATAGAACACGCGGTCGTCGCGTTTGATGTCGCAGTGAAGCTGGTGCTCTTTCATATGCTGCAGCAACGTGCCGCCATGCCCGTGCACGATACATTTCGGAATGCCGGTCGTGCCCGACGAGAACATGATGAATAGCGGGTGATTGAACGGAAGACGCGCGAAAACCGGCGCGTCAATTTTGTAAGGCTTCAGCGCATCTTCAAAGACGACTGCCTTGTCTATGCCAGAAATATCCGGCGTGCAGTTCAGAAAACCAACGATCGCGACTTTTTCAATGCTTGGGATTTTGGGTAAAATATCCTTGATCTTCGACAGGCAGTCGATCGTCTTGCCGCTATAGTGATAGCCATCGACGGAGACGAGGATTTTAGGTTCGATCTGACCGAAACGGTCGACAATTCCCTGCACGCCGAAATCGGGCGAAGCCGACGACCAGATCGCGCCGATCGAGGCTGTCGCGATCGCAGCGATCAATGTTTCCGGCATGTTCGGCATATAGCCCGCGACACGGTCGCCTTTGACGACACCGGATGCCTTGAGGAATTGCTGGAACTGACTGACCTGGTCTGCGAGCTGTTTATAGCTGAGCGTGCGTTCCGATCCTTTTTCAGTGCGGAAAATAATCGCCACGCCATCATCGCGACGACGCAGCATATTCTCGGCCCAGTTTATTTTTGCTTCCGGGAAAAATTGCGCGCCCGGCATCTTATCGCCGTCCTTAAGAACGACATTGCCTTTATCGCCGATGACCTCGGCGTAATCCCAGAATGTCGACCAGAAATCCGTCATGTCATTGACCGACCATTCCCAGATACTTTGGTAATCGGAAAAATCCCGTTTAAATTTTGCGCCTGCCTGTTTTGCAAAGACGCTTAGATGCGAGGCGGCAGCCCGCGCGGGCGACGGGGTCCAGAGAGGCTGATCGGAATTTGGCACTTGGGAAGGAAGGGTCATGTGTAACCTTTTTGTCTAGGGAGTCGAATTTACCGTAAGAAAACAAGTTTGCACAAGCCAGATTGCCCCTTTTTTGATAGAAATGTCTGCATGAAAAAGATTTTCCCTCTCCTTGCTCTTTTATCCCTTATTTCCATCAACCCGGTTCAGGCGCAGGAAGCCACTTCCGAGCCTCACGTCAAAATCCGCGTCCTGCCCGAGTTTGATTCAGTCAAACCCGGCCAGACCATCGCGCTGGCCGTCGAGCAGACGATTGCCGACCACTGGCATGTCTACTGGAAAAACCCCGGAGATTCAGGCGAAGCTACGCGCATCAGCTGGACCCTGCCCGAAGGCGTGACCGCCGGCGATATCCAGTGGCCGATGCCGTCGCGCATCGCGTTCGGCCCACTCCTGAATTTCGGCTATAATCATCAGGTCACTTATCTTGTCGATGTCACGGTGCCTGAAAATTTCACGGGTACGGAAATTCCGGTGACGGCCGATATCGAACTGCTGGTCTGCAATGATATCTGCATTCCTGAGACCGACAAGATCGATCTGAAAATTCCTGTCGCCAAAACAGACGCGATACCGGCTGCGACCGACGCGCCTTATTTCGCCGATGTACGCGCCAAAATCCCTGAAACCGTTGCCTGGCAGGGCATGGTCGAGGAAGCGAATAACGCGCTTATGCTGAGCTTCCAGGCCGATCCTGAAATCCTGCCCATTCTCTCCTCGGCAAAGGAAATCTCGTTCTTCCCGGAAGAATGGGGATTGATCCAGAACCCGGCGACGCAAGTGACCAAAGTCGAAGACGGCAAGGTCACGCTTACGATCCCACGCGACACGAGATCTCTCTCGGAAGTAAAAGAAATTCGCGGCGTACTGGTTTATGAAACCGCCGACGGCACACGCAAGGGTTTCAATGTGATGACACCGCTCGCGACAATGCCGGTGCAAAATGCTGCGCCTGTCCCGGCAGCACCGGACCAGCCGGCACCACCGCAGGATAAAATCAGCCTCGCGAGCGCGCTTCTATTCGCGTTTTTCGGCGGGCTTATTCTGAACCTGATGCCTTGTGTCTTCCCGATCCTTTCCATCAAGGCGCTAAGCCTCGTCAAATTATCAGCGGGCGAACAACGTCAGGCCGCTTTCTCAGGTATCGCCTACACGCTTGGTGTTCTTGTCTGTTTCGGCGCAATCGCCGGATCGTTGATCATTCTGCAACATGCGGGCGAACATATCGGCTGGGGTTTCCAGCTGCAAAATCCGGTCGTCGTCCTGCTGTTATCTTATGTTCTGTTTATCGTCGGCCTCAATCTCTCCGGCATGTTTGAATTCAGCGGACGGCTCGCCCATATCGGCGAGAGCCTGACCCGCAAAGGCGGCTATACCGGCTCTTTCTTCACCGGCGCACTGGCCACGATCGTCGCGACACCCTGCACGGCCCCCTTTATGGCGGGCGCGATCGGTTACGCATTGCTGCAACCGGCCTTTGTCGCGATCGCGATTTTCCTGACGCTCGGCTTCGGGCTCGCGCTTCCTTATCTATTATTGTGTGTCGTGCCGCCACTGCGCAAGATTCTGCCGCGTCCAGGTGCCTGGATGGAAACATTCCGCCAGTTCCTTGCTTTCCCGATGTACGCGTCCGCCGCGTGGCTGTTCTGGGTCTATGGCCAGCAGGTTGACGGTTATTACACCGGCCTTCTTGCCCTGCTCGGTGCCGTCTTTATCGCGCTTGGCATCTGGGTCTGGAAACATGCGCCGGAGAAAAATCCCGCGCGTGCCTTTATCAGATTCGTCGCCGCGATTTTCTTCGTGCTGTCCGTGTCCATCGCATCACTCAGCATGGCGAAAATGCCGCCAACCGAACCGCTGCCTGATGCCGCTCCTTCCGTAAAAAGCGAAGCCATTCCATTTACACCGAAAAAATTCGCAGACTTGATAGCCGGTAAAGACCCGGTCTTTGTCGAGATGACCGCGTCATGGTGCATCACCTGTAAAGTGAATGAGAAAATTGCGCTGACGACCGATGCGACGAAAGCTTTGTTCAAAAACCGCAAGGTCGCCTATCTGCAGGGCGACTGGACCAACCAGAATCCGGAGATCACCGATTTCCTGAAAACCTATGGCCGTAACGGCGTGCCGCTCTATGTATTTTTCGGCAGCCGCGACCCGACAACAAACCAGCGTCCTGAAGCCGTCGTCCTGCCCCAGCTTTTAACGAACGGCGTTGTCGCAGACATCGTCATGAACCAGTAAAGAGAGAGAAATGAAGAACCTGATCCTGCCCGCGCTCGCCATTCTGGCGTTTATGAACCCGGCTTTCGCCCAAAGCGATATGGCGGCCGCACCTGCCGCAACACAAGCCGAAATCGGCAAGCCTGCGCCCGATTTCAAAGGCATCGACACCTATAACCAGGTCCAGACATTGTCCCAGTATAAAGGCAAGACCGTCGTCCTCGAATGGACCAACCCGGACTGCCCTTTCGTGCGCAAACATTACGACAGCGGCAATATGCAGGCCCTGCAGAAGGCCGCGACCGCTGACGGCGTGATCTGGCTTTCAGTCGTCTCGAATGCCAAAGGCAAGGAAGGCTATCTCGATGCGCTGGATTCCAACAAATGGATGAAAGAAAAGAACTCGGTCCCGACCGCCCGTATTCTCGACCCGTCGGGTGAGATCGGACATCTGTACGGCGCAAAAACCACGCCGCATATGTTCGTCATCGACCCGAAAGGCACGCTCGTCTATGCCGGGGCCATCGACGATAACGACAGTTTCAAACCCGAAACGATCGCCACCGCCAAAAACTATGTCCGCGAGGCGCTGAAATCGATCAAGGCCGGAACGCCTGTCGAAGTGTCATCCACCAAATCCTACGGCTGCTCGGTAAAATACGCATATTAGAAAAAACTTTAGCTACCGTTTGGTGCGTCAAATATGTAATATCGGAAAGACTTGATTCGTAAACAGGATCTATGCCCGCCCGATGCCGACACGCACCAAACGCAAGCTGACCGTTAAGACGAAACCTGCCGCTTCTAAATCCAGGAAGCCGGCAGTGACAACTTCCCGTCCGAAAACAAAATCCGTCCCTGCCGCCGCACCGTCACGCCTCGTGATCCACGAAAACGGCACGGTCCTTTTTGCAAGCCCTGAAATGTTCGGTGAAGACGCGCAGGGCCAGAAGGCTCTGGATATTCTCGATTTCATCTCGCCGGAAGACGCGATCAGCGACCGCCCGATGATGCACGCCTCTGACAATGCCGATCCATGGGTCGGCGCTATCCTCGACGGCGATCACGACGTTAAGATAAAAGTCGCGAGCGGAAAAATAAAAAATCTTTCGCTGCGTTTCGATCGTATTCGGCTTCCCGACGGTCGCAATTATCTCGTTGCATCAACGCCTGCGCCCAAGGCAGCGCCTAAAGCCAGGGAACCCGATCTTGCGCAATTCGTATCGAAGATCGTCAAACCGCCTGAAGCTTCAAAAAATGTGAAGCCGGTTGCAATCGATTCCGGCATGAATGTTTTCCTCAACATGACGCATGACCTGATCCTGCTCATGGATCGTGACGGCAACCTGATTCACGCCAACGAAACTTTCTCGGACATTCTCGGCTATAACGCCGAAGATCTCGCCGCCCTGACTTTTATCGATCTCATCCATCCCGAAGATCGCTCACAGATCCGCACGACGTTCAAAAGCATGATGCAGGAAGAAGTCGCGAAAGACGGTCGCCTCATTGCATTTGAAGCGCGTGTCGTCGACAAGGGCGGCAATCCTCACTGGCTGGAATGGCGCCAGAAGCGTCAGGGCGAGCATATCTATGCCGTCTGTCGCGATCTGACTGATTCCAAAGCGCATGAAGAAGCCCTGATCCGTCACCAGCAGCAGCTTTCCGAAGCCCAGGCCATCGGCCATATGGGGCACTGGCGCTGGCAGGTCGGTGAAGACACGATTTCTTTCTCGGATGAAATCTACCGCATCTTCGGCGTATCGCCGGATAAATTCCAGCCGACGATACGCAGTGTCAATGCCATGCTGCATCGTCGCGATATCGGCCGCATGGCGCAAGCCTTTCAGCGTTCGATGATCGAGCAAAAAAATTACGAGATGGAATTCCGCATCATTCGTCCCGACGGCCAGTCGCGTTTTATCCTGCTGCAGGGTCGTTGCGAGATGGATGCCGAGGACGATGTCGGTGCCCTGTTCGGCATTATGCAGGACGTTACCGAGCGCATTCAGCATGAACGGGAATTGCGCGATGCCAAGGAAGCGGCTGAGCGCGCCTATGCCGCGAAATCGCAATTCCTCGCGAATATGAGTCATGAACTCAGAACGCCGCTCAATGCCATTATCGGTTTCTCCGAGATGATGCAGCGCCAGCTCTTAGGCCCGATCGGCACTGAAAAATACCTCGATTATATCGGCAATATTCGTGAGTCCGGCGAACACCTGCTCGACCTCATCACCGACATTCTCGACATGTCGAAAATCGAGGCCGGCAAGTACGAGCTCGATCTCGAAGAGTTCAATCTTCTCAAGGTGCTGCGCCTCTCATGCCATATGATCGAAGGCCGCGCCCTGGACGCGCAGGTCAAGGTCATCTCGGAAATCCGGGAGGAAGACTTTATCGATATCGTCGCCGACCGCCGCGCCGTGATGCAGATCATGCTGAACCTGTTATCGAATGCCGTGAAATTCACCGAGCCGGGCGGACAGGTCAAAGCCGAATATATTATCGCGGAAGATAAAGTTTCGATTCGCGTCAGCGATACCGGCATCGGCATTCCAGCAAGCAAGCTGCGTTATGTGACCGAGCCTTTCGAGCAGGCCGCCAATCACTTTACCCGCAATCACGAAGGCTCGGGCCTCGGCCTCGCTATCACCAAGGATCTGATCGAATTGCATGGCGGCTCGATGCAGATCGAATCAACGGTTGGGGTCGGCACGGTCGTGACCTTCCATCTGCCGAAAGACTGCGCCGCCACGCGCCGCGACGGCAAAAACAGTGAAGTTATCAATAAATCAAACGTAATCAGCGCCAAATTCGGCTGATTTAAAGATCCCCGTTTACACGGGGAAAGCAAATGGCAATTCTTCGTGCTTTCCCCGCGAAAGCGGGGACCTTCGACAAGCACGACTAAAATTTAAACCGCGCTGCCCGGATCGTCACCGATCTGCAATACCCATGGCGGATCTCCACCCGCCGCTTCAGCTTCCTGCTCGGCCTTAAGACAGGCTTCAAGACCGAGACGGTAGTTCGGGTACTTCAGTTTCACACCAAGCTCGTTCTTTATCTTGTCGTTGCGCACGCGCTTGTTCTCGGAATAGAAACTCAAACTCATCGGCGACAGGTTTGCTTCATCGAAGGGTACGAGCGGCGGCGGATCGCGACCCAGAAGACGGCAGGCATAAGCGAGAACTTCATGGCTCGGGGCCGCTTCGTCATCGACGACATTATAGACGCTGCCCGGATTGATGGCATTGAATGAGGCGAGGATCGTCTCGACCACATCCTCGACATGGATGCGCGAAAACGCATGACCGGGTTTGAGGATACGGCGCGCAATGCCCGCTTTTACTGAGTCAATCGCGCTTCTGCCCGGACCGTAAATTCCGGCGAGACGGAAAATATGTGTCGGTAATCCATAGTCCCTGTGCATCGCCTGCCAGTCGCCTTCGGCGCGCACACGGCGGCTTCCGCGAATGGAACTTGGTCGCAACTCTGTCGTCTCATCGACGAACGCACCGTCGCGATCGCCATACACGCCGAGCGTCGAAAGATATCCGACCCATTCGAGATTTGGCATGCGCGCAATATCATTTTCCTGCAGGCGATAAACAAGATCGCCGTCCTGATCGGTCGGGGTCGAGATCAGCAGATGTGTGACACCCTGCATCATCAGCATCGGATCGCCGAGCGGTTTATCGGTATCGAAAATATACGCGTCGATGCCGGCCTTGCGCAGCGCCTGACGTTTTAGAATGGAGCGTGTCGTTCCGGCAAGCGTCCAGTCACCCTGTGCCCGCAATGCGCGGCCGAGAAAATCGGCGGTATATCCATATCCGAAACAGAAAAGACGTTTTTGAGCCATGCGAAGTGTCAGACAATTTCTATGAGAAAGCGAATGTTGTTAGAAATCTACATTCTCATAATGTCCGGCAGGAATAAAGCCCGGAATGCGTTCTTCCAGCAACGGCCTGAAGCTTGGGCGGGATTTAACCCGCGAATACCAGTCATGCGCTGCATGATGGTCGTCCCATGGCACATCGCCGATATAATCGACCGCCGAGATATGGGACGCGGCGGCGATATCGGCCAGTGAGAAATCATCCCCGGCGAGCCAGTTACGTTTCTCGGTAAGGAAACCGATATAATCCAGATGATAATGGATATTGGCGTGACCGGCGCGGATCGAAGGGCCGTGCGGTTCGCCGAGTTTCAGGAAACGCTTCATCAGTTTTTCACCGACAAGGTTTTCCGTCACCTCGCGATTGAATTTTACGTCAAACCAGCTGACGAGACGGCGGGTTTCTGCTTTCTGCACCGGGTCCCCGCCGAGCAGGTTGATCTGCGGGTAGACTTCTTCGAGATATTCGCAAATGACCGAGCTGTTCGCCAAGGTCGTGCCGTCCGGCTCAACGAGAACCGGCACGTCACCGGCGGGGTTCAGGGCAAGGAATTCCGTGCGGCGCTCCCATACTTTCTCTAACTTGAGATCATACTCCAGTCCCTTTTCGGTCAGAACGATCCTGACTTTTCTGGAAAACGGGTGCAGCCAAAGGTGAAAAAGTGTGCGCATCTGCGAATACATTAACTGAAACCGGGGCAGGCTTCCAGATACTTTATCCTGCGCGGGAGAGGTTTCTTTCCGGTAACGTCTTTACAATGTATTTTAAACGCCCATATTTCTGGAATTATCAATTCTCAACAGGGGAAATTTTATGAACGTCTCAAAAATCCTTCTTTCTTCCACCCTTATCCTTATATCAGCTCCGGCGATGGCCCAGATGATCGGCCCTCTCTCAAAAGACCCGGCGGCGCAACCCAACGGTATTTATAAAATCGACCCGAAACACACGAGCGTCACATGGAAAGTATGGCATATGGGAACATCCCATTACACCTCGCGCTTTTCCAAAGTCGACGGCGAGTTGAGCTACGATCCGAAAGACCTGACAAAAAGCAGCGTGAAAATCACGATCGATCCTGCGTCCGTCGATACCGGTCTGCCTGACTTCAACAAGGAAATCGCCGGTGAGAAATTCCTCGGCGGTGACAAACATCCTGCCATCACCTTCGATTCAACTGCCGTCACGAAAACCGGCGCAACCACCGGCACAGTCACGGGCAATCTGAGCATCAATGGTGTAACAAAACCTGTAACGCTCGACGTGACCTTCAACGGCGGCCTTGATAACAACATCATGGGCGCACATGACATCGGCTTCTCTGCAAAAGGCAAAATCAACCGTTCTGATTTCGGTGTCAATTACGGCATTCCGATGGTCAGCGATGAAGTAACGATCGATATCGAAACCGAATTCCTGCAAAAAGCCGCACATGCCGCAATGCCGGCAGCTGCTGCTCCAGCGAAGAAATAAGCCGCACATGGAAAGCGCGCAGACCTATACGAAAGTCGCGATTACCCTTCACTGGGTGATCGCGCTTCTAATCGTGATCCAGCTCGGCACCGGCATTATCATGGGATATCATCTCGTCGATAAATCGGTGTTGTTCCCGATGTTCCAGTTTCACAAATCGGTCGGGCTGACGGTCCTCGTGCTTTCCATCCTGCGCCTGTTGTGGCGACTCACCCACAAGGCCCCGCCTTTGCCGTCTACCATGCCAGCCTGGGAGAAATTCGGTGCGAAAGCTTCGCATTATCTTCTCTATATTTTCATGATCGGCGTGCCGCTGACCGGCTGGCTGATCGTCTCCTCCTCATCCTTCGGTTTCCCGACCAGCTGGTTCAATCTTTTCATCTGGCCGCATATCCCGGGCATTGAAAACCTTCCCGACGACACGAAGCATCAGGTCAATGAGATCGCCGAGAATTTGCACGGCTGGCTGGCCTATTCGACGCTCGCGCTTCTCGTCCTGCATGTCGCAGCCGCGCTCAAACATCACTTCATCGACCGCGACCATGTGATGCATCACATGATCCCGTGGGTGAAGCCAAAACTGCCTAAAGCCGCTTTAAGTCTCGCACTGCTGGCGCTCCTCTCTTCCCCGGCGCAGGCTGCGAACTGGACGGTCGATCCGGCGAAAAGCGCGATCGTTTTTGCCGGCGAAAATTCCGGCGAGAAATTCTCCGGCAAGTTTGGCGCATGGACCGCCGAGATTAGCTTCGACGAGGCAAAGCCGGAAATTTCCACTGTCAAAGTGACGATCGATACGGCATCAGCCGATACCGGCAATAAAAGCTATGATATGACCCTGCCGCAGAAAGAATGGTTCGATGTGAAGGGCCATCCGCAGGCCGTATTTGAATCAAAAGAGATTAAATCACTCGGTGATCACAAATACGAAGCCAAAGGCACGCTGACCATTAAGGGCATCACCCATGACATCACGCTGCCTTTCGCGCTGACGATCAAGGACGGGCATGCGCTGATGACGGCGGATTTAAAACTCAACCGTCTTGATTTCGATATAGGTAAGCAATCCGATCCCAAAGCGGAGTGGGTATCTCAGGATATCGACCTGTCGGTGCATCTGGAAGCTGCTCAGAAATAATATTGATACGCCCAGACGGCGCAGGCCGAGGTGATGGCGGCAACGGCCCAGACGAAAAGTCCGTAAGTCCGTTGCAAATTTTTGTCATGTAGCAGCTCGCCATTGCTGCGGTCGGCGAGCCAGCGTTTCAGGCATAAAAGCCCCGCCGAAAATCCGCATATAAATCCCAAAATGCCGACTGCCCAGATCATGCGCTATCCTACCTGACCGATAAGGATTTTTGTATCCCCGTATATTTTCTCGGACTCTGCCGCAAAACCCGGCAGCACATAATCCCGTTCCATCTCGGCGACAAGCCAGCAATCATCCGCGAGCCATCCGTTTTCTTTCAGCGATTGAAGCGCGAGCGGCAGGATATTCTTATGATAAGGCGGATCGAGGAAACACAATGTCGCCGTTGCCTGCGTCTCGGGTCGCGGCGACATTTTCGTCGCGTCCTTCAAATGAAAAACACAATTCCCGGTTTCCTTCAGCAGCGCGGCGTTTTTCTTCGCGAGTTCGAGCGATGATTTTTCCTTGTCGATGATAATCGCCTGCGCCGCTCCCTGCGACAACGCTTCGAGCGCCAGTGCGCCCGTCCCGCAAAACGCATCGAGCACAACCGCATCGACAACGCACCCTCGCGAATTCAACGCATTGAAAAGTGCGAGCCGCACCTTATCCGAAGTCGGGCGGATTAAATCGGTGCTCGGGGATTCGATAATGCGCCCGCGATGTCGTCCGGCAACAATGCGCATGAATTATCCGTAGATCTGTTTAACCAGGTCTTTAGGCAGGTTCTGCTTCACAATATCAGGCTTGATCTCGATAATCTCGCCGCGCGCGATTTTCCCCAGTTTAAAAGGCCCGTATGAGATACGGATCAGGCGGTTGACCTGCAGGCCGATGGCACCGAGCACTTTACGCACTTCGCGGTTCTTGCCTTCAGCCAATGACAGGACGAGCCATGTATTGGCGCTCGTCTGCGCTTTCTCAAGCTTCACCGTCATCTTGCCGTATTTTACGCCGTCGATCGTGATCCCGCGACGGACGCGTTCAAGACGGTCTTCATAAACCGCGCCCATCACGCGCACGCGATAGGTGCGAACCCATCCGGTGTCAGGCAATTCAAGATACCGCTTCAACGCACCGTCATTGGTCATCAATAAAAGACCTTCCGTATTCAGGTCGAGACGGCCGACGCTCAGGACGCGCGGCATCGTGCGCGGCATAACGTCAAAGACGGTCGGACGGCCCTGCGGATCGTTCGTCGTGGTGATCAGCCCCGTGGGCTTGTGGAAGAGGAAAAGACGCGGCGGCTGTTTCTTGCCGACATTGCCGTTATCGACCTTGATGACGTTGGCATCGGAGACATGCGTCGCCGGGTTGGTGACGATTTCCCCGTCAACACGAATGCGGCCTTCGGCGATCAGGCGTTCGGCATCACGGCGCGAGCATATGCCCGCGCGTGACAGGTATTTGGCGATCCGTTCGCCGCCCTCTTCAAGGGCATCTCTTGTCTTCTTGCTCATGGCTCATAGGTAGCATTTCCGATCCGTTTCGTCACGAGCTCATTTGCATATTCCAGTCAGGGATTGAGTTTTAATTCTATCATTTTGTTAACACCTTCAATGATTTTCGGAATAAGAGAAGGGTGCGGCCGCGACACTTGATCACGCCAGCGATAAACAGTGGAAACCGCATATCCGAATTCATTCGCTATATCGTCGAGAGAAACACCTGCTGCTTCTGCTTCCCCAAGAAAAGCCGCCAGATTGAATTCCTTTTTCAGCCCTTTTCTGTTTTCGATATATTCAACGATATAGGCCTGCGTAGCACTGTTCGGACAGTTCTCGCCTTTGCGCCAAAATTCGACCGTGGACTGCAAAACCTGCAAGGCACTCGAAATATCCTCGACTGATATAATGCCATCATTGATAGCCGCATCCAAAACCACGTTAAATTTTTCGTCTTCTTTTTCCATGTCGATCTCCTCTGACCTGAACATGCCGTATTTATTATAAATAGTTAAATTCATTGTTATAATAATAATTATGAATTATATTCATACTATGAAACCGCTTCCCGAACTTAGCGACCTGCTGATTCTGAAATCGCTTCTCGATGATCCGCATGTGACGCGCTGCGCCGCGCGGCTTAACCTGACACAGTCGGCGATCTCGCATACGCTCTCACGCCTGCGCCTTCATTTCGCCGATCCGCTTCTGGTGCGCTCGAAAAAAGGCTTTGAAGCCACCTCGTTTCTTTTATCGCTCGAACCTTTGATAGATCAGCTGATAAAAGCGGCTGAGGATGTGAATAATCACAAAACGATTTTCGATCCATCAACCAGCACGCGCAGCTTCAATATAGCGATGCCCGAGCGTGTCTCGATTCCCTTTATTCCGCAACTGCTCGCCAATATCCGTGATATTGCCCCGCATATCGTTTTAAACTTCAATTCGGTCGGACCGCAGGATGCCCCGTCGCTGCTTGAGGAAAACAAGTTCGATCTTTATATCGGCTCCTGCAAAACCGGTGAAGGCCATCTGAAAACCCAGTCTCTCTACAAAGAGGATTTCATCTGCCTCGCGCGCAAAGAATATAAAATCTTCAGCGGTGGTAAAATCACCAAAGAGAATTTCGTTAATGCAAGACATCTGAAATTATCGCTGCAGGGCAATCAACCGAGCTATGTCGATCAGGGTCTCGCCAAATTCGGTGTCGTGCGCAAGAACTTCATGACCCTGCCCTTTTATCTGCTTGGCTTCGAGGTCATGCGCCATGAGGATATTCTGGTGACCGCCCCGAAAGCCATGGTCGATCACGTCCTGCGCGAATTCTCGATGCAGAAATTCTATAAAGTCGTGCCTTTTCCCTACAAGATAGATTCTTTGCAAGTTTCACAATTCTGGCATATTAGATCGGACAGGGACGCGGGCCACGTGTGGTTGCGCCAGGTGGTCCGGCAGACCGGGAAAGCGATTGCTGAGAAAATATAAATGACGACCAGTGAATTATATATGCGCGAAGCGCTTGCCGAAGCGCAAAAAGCCGCTATCCGCGATGAAGTGCCGATCGGCGCGGTTCTGGTCGACCGAAACACGAACGAAATCGTCGCACGCGCCGGCAACTCAACGATCGAACAGTCGGACCCGACAAGTCATGCGGAAATCCTTGTCATTCGCGATATGTGCCGCAAACTCGGCGTGCAGCGCCTGCCTGAATATGATCTTTACGTGACGCTCGAGCCTTGCCCGATGTGCGCGGCAGCAATCTCTTTCGCCCGTATCGGCACTCTTGTTTTCGGGGCAAGCGACCCGAAAAGTGGCGGCGTACTGACAGGCCCAAGCATGTACACCCACGCCCAACTCCATCATAAGCCAAATGTTGTGAACGGCATCCTCGCCGATGAATGCGGCCAGATTTTAAAAGATTATTTTCAGACGAAACGGAAATAAGAAAAAACTTCTCCCTATTGTCATCCTGAGCGTATGCGAAGGATCTCATTTGAAAGCAGACCGGATCCTTCGCATACGCTCAGGATGACAACAAAGGCACGGAACTCGCTGTGATCGCTGTGGTAAAAATAAAACCCTAAACCTTAAGCGCCCGCCAGGCGATATCCTGACGGCAAAACCCGTCCGGCCAGTCGATGCGCCCGATCGCTTTATAGGCAAGATCCCGCGCATCCGACAGGGTTTTCTCGGTCGCGCAGACACCGAGCACGCGCCCGCCGGTTGCGACAATATTACCGTCGAGCATCGAAGTGCCCGCGTGGAAAATCTGCACATGCGGTACTGCGCCCGCGTGATCCAGCCCGCGTATCATCGTGTTCTTCTTGTAAGCGCCCGGATAACCTTCCGCCGCCATGACGACGCAGATTGCCGGCTCGTCCGACCATGTCAGGCTCAACAGGTTGAGCTGTCCTGTCGCGGATGCCTCGAGAACATTGACCAGGTCCGATTCAAGGCGCAGCATCATCGTCTGGCATTCCGGATCGCCGAACCGCGCGTTATACTCGATCAGTTTCGGTTCACCATCGACGATCATCAACCCCGCGAACAAAACACCGGCGAAGGGCATGCCTTCTTTTTTCATCGCGTCGACTGTCGGATGAATAATATTTTCCATGATCTTGTCTTTGAGCAATGGTGTCATCAGCCGCGCCGGGGAATAGGCTCCCATGCCGCCTGTATTAGGACCTTTATCGCCGTCAAAGACGCGCTTGTGATCCTGCGCCGAACTCATCGCCAGCACATGATCGCCGTCGCAGATCGCGAAGAAACTGACTTCTTCACCTTCCATGAATTCCTCGACGACGATCGACGCACCCGCTTCACCAAACGCCGCGCCGGAGAGCATATCTTTTGCCGCGTCTTTCGCCTCGGCCAGTGTCTCGGCAACGACCACGCCCTTGCCCGCCGCCAGGCCATCGGCCTTGATAACGATCGGCGCGCCTATGCGTTCGATATGGCTCAAGGCTTTCTCGAGATTTGTGAAACGCTCGTAACCGGCGGTCGGAATATTGTATTTCTTGCAAAGGTCTTTCATGAAACCCTTGGAGCCTTCGAGTTGCGCCGCCTTTTGCGACGGCCCGAAAGTCGCGATGCCGATCTCGCGCAGCCTGTCGGCAAGACCCAATACCAGCGGCCCTTCAGGACCAATGACGACAAGCCCAACCGCATTATCCCTTGCGAAAGCCACCAGATTATCGATGTCGTCGACGCGGATCGGCACGCATTCGGCGATCTGTGCGATGCCTGCATTGCCGGGTGCCACGAATAATTCATCACAGCGCGGCGATTGTTTCAGTTTCCATGCCAGCGCATGTTCGCGTCCACCCGACCCAACCAGTAAAATTTTCATCGTCTAGTCCTCCAGAGATATCAGGCCGATATTGCCACCGGTTGCTGTCGTATTGATACTGATTGCTTTCTCGCTCGCAAAGCGGTGCAGGTAATCGGGACCGCCCGCTTTCGGCCCCGTGCCGGAAAGCCCGGAACCGCCGAAAGGCTGCACCCCGACCACCGCCCCGATGATCGAGCGGTTGATATAGATATTCCCTGCTTCAATTGATTTTGCGATTTTATCAAACCGTGTCGTCAATCGGCTGTGCAGGCCGAACGTCAGGCCGTAGCCGGTTGAATTGATCTCGTCGATGATCCGGTCGCGATCCTTGCCGCGATAACGTATCACATGCAGGACTGGCCCGAAATTCTCGCGCGTCAGGCGTTGCATGGAATCTATTTCATAAGCAACGGGCGCAAAATAATAGCCGTTCAGGCTGGCGGGCTTCGGCGTTTCGCCGATCAGCTTCGCAAATGTTTTCAGATACGCCTGATGCGCCTCGAGATTTTTCAGCGCCGCCGCATCGATGACCGGACCGATATCCGTCGAGATCAGGCGCGGATCGCCAAGCTTCAACTCTGTCATCGCACCGCGCAGCAACTCATAAAAACGGTCCGCGATATCTTCATGAACATAGACGACGCGAAGCGCCGAACATCTTTGCCCCGCGGAGCCGAAAGCGGAAATCACGACATCGTCGACGACCTGTTCGAGAAGCGCCGAAGTTTCAACGATCATCGCGTTCTGCCCGCCCGTCTCGGCGATCAGCGGCACGATCGGCCCGTCCTTGGCGGCCAGCGAGCGGTTGATATTCTTTGCGACTTCCGTCGAGCCGGTGAAAACAACACCAGCCGTGTCTTTATGCGCAACCAGCGCCGAGCCGATCTTGCCGTCACCGATAATAAGATTGAGCGCGCTCACATTCACGCCCGCTTCATGCATGATTTTGATTGTATGAAAGGCGATTGCCGGTGTCTGTTCGGCTGGCTTTGCGATCACGGCATTCCCCGCCATCAGGGCCGCCACGATCTGACCTGTAAAGATCGCCAGCGGGAAATTCCACGGAGAAATACAGACGAAAACGCCACGCGGCTTCAGATATAATATATTGCTCTCGCCTGTCGGGCCGGTCAGCTCTTGCCCGTCTTCATCGAAAATCCGCTCGCCCTGCGCCGCATAGTAACGGCAGAAATCCGCCGCCTCGCGCACTTCTAAAATGGCGTCGTTTAACGTACGTCCGGCTTCGCTTCTTAAAAGCGCGATTAAATGCTCGCGGTTTTTCTCAAGCCCATCGGCAATTCGCCGCAGGATATTTGCGCGATCGACCGCTGGCACGGATGTCCAGTCGGCATAACTCTTACGCGCCGCCTTAAAGGCTTGTTCGACCTGATCCGGCGCGGATTCCCAAATCTCTCCGGCGGTCTCCGCGATACTGCCCGGCAACGGAATTTTGACGGGTACCTGCGTTTTGACCGGAGCCACACCGGCAATCAAAGGCGTAACCGCCCCCTGCGCCGGGAAATTCGTTTTGAATTTATCGCGCGTGCCCTGCGCCGACAGATCGATCCCGCTTGAATTGATGCGGTCGGGATAGATGTAACGCGGCAACGGTATTTTCGCATGGCGTTTATTCTCGCGGGCGCGGATTTGTGAAATCACATCGTCGGAAAGATCATGCGCACCGGTATTTTCACCGCGCAATTTATTGACGAAAGACGTATTCGCCCCGTTCTCTAACATGCGGCGCACGAGATAGGGCAACAGGTCTTCATAACTGCCGACCGGCGCATAAATACAGACCTGCGCCATTTTATCGGCGCACATGATATCGCCGAGCGTCTCGCCCATGCCGTAGAGCCTCTGAAACTCGAACCCGGCGCGGTTGTCACCGGCGAGATCGAGCACCGCCGCGACGCTCTGCGCGTTATGCGTGGCAAACATCGGATAGATGCGATCGCGATACCCGAGGAGCTTCGCCGCGCAGGCCAGATAGGAAAGATCGGTATTCACTTTGCGCGTATAGACAGGGTAATCATCGAGCCCCGCCACCTGCGCGCGCTTGATCTCTGTGTCCCAGTACGCGCCTTTGACAAGACGAATTTGTATTTTGCGATTATTCTTTTTCGCAAGTTCATAAAGATCGTCGATCAGGCGGAAACATCTTTTATCATAGGCCTGGATGGCGAGCCCGAAACCGTCCCAGCCTTCATGTTCAGGCGCGGCAATAACTTTCTCTATAATCTGCAAAGACAGCTCAAGACGATCGGCTTCCTCGGCATCGATCGTCAGTCCTATATTGTACCGGGCAGCGATTTTGCACAGGTCGAGCAGTTTCCCGGCGATTTCAGGCACGCATGTTTCGCTTTGCATCCATACATAGCGCGGATGCAGCGCCGATAATTTGACCGACATGCCGCTGCGCGTGGACGGTACGCCCTTGCCCGCCGCGCCGATTTTATGAGCCGCAATTTCATAGGCCTTGAAATATCTTGCCGCGTCTTCGCGTGTCCGCGCGCCTTCGCCGAGCATATCGTAAGACATGCGATAGGTTTTCGCTTCCATCGATTGCGCCTTGCGCATCGCGTCTTCGATTGTTTCGCCGACGACGAATTGCGCGCCGATGCGCTTGACCGCTTCTTCGAGACTTTTGCGGATGACCGGCTTGCCGATTCCGCCGAGAAAAGACCCGAGCGTCTTGCGCGCAAGCGACAATCCCGTCCCCGCCGCTTTCAGCATAAAATCGCTGCCTTTATTTTCCCATTCGGCGCTGCCGAGTTTTTCTTCGATCAGCGCATCCTTGGTGTCGGTGTCGGGAATGCGCAGCAGCGCTTCAGCGAGCGTCATCAGCGCAAGACCTTCATTGCTACCCAGCGGATAATGCTCGAGAAATGTCTCGATCTCGCTCGCCGACGATTTATGCGACCTGATACGGTTGATCAGCAGGCCGGTGAGATTCTGTACCCGCTTTGCGCGATTTGCGTCCCAGGGCAGGGCATCCAGGAGCTGTTCGACCGCTTTTGTTTCGTCGCCAAGATGATCGCTTGCAAAGGAGAATTTCATAGGGTTTAAATTAGCTTAGATGAGCATAAATTCCAATGTCCCAGAATTGAGCGTCTCCGAGCTTTCTTTCTCGCTAAAGCGAACGCTGGAAGAAAGTTTCGGGCGCGTGCGCGTGCGCGGCGAATTGTCGAAAGTCAAAATCCATACGTCCGGCCATATGTATTCAGACCTCAAGGACGCGGACAGCCTGATAAATCTCGTCTGCTGGAAAGCGACCGTCGCACGGCTTGCCGTCCGCCCCGAAGAAGGGCTTGAGGTTATCGTCACCGGTAAGGTCACGACCTATCCCTCCCGCTCCAATTACCAGCTCGTCGTCGAACAGATCGAACTGGCCGGTGAAGGCGCGCTTCTGAAAATGCTCGAAGACCGCCGCAAGCGTCTCGCCGCCGAGGGCCTCTTCGACGAAAGCCGGAAAAAGAAACTCCCCTTCCTGCCGGAGACGATCGGGGTTGTCACCTCGCCGACCGGCGCCGTCATCCGCGATATCCTGCATCGTTTAGAGGACCGTTTCCCGCGTCGCGTGCTTGTCTGGCCCGTAAAAGTCCAGGGCGCAGGCGCGGCGGAGGAAGTCGCGGCTGCCATTCGCGGATTTTCAAACCTGCCTGTGACAGGCCCGACACCACGCCCCGACTTGCTGATTGTTGCGCGCGGCGGCGGCTCTTTGGAAGATTTAATGCCTTTCAATGAAGAGGTGGTGATACGTGCCGTATCTGAATGCCCGGTCCCCCTGATCTCGGCGGTCGGCCATGAAACGGACACGACATTAATAGATTTCGTTTCCGACCTGCGCGCGCCCACGCCTACGGCCGCAGCCGAAATGGCGGTTCCGGAACGTATCGGAATGCTGGTCTGGCTCAACGAAATCCAGCATCGCTATACCGCGACGATGGCAAGGATCATCCGCTCCGGCCGTCAGGAGCTCGCAGCTTTTGCGGCGCATCTCAAGGACCCGAAACGCCTGCTCGAGATGAAAATGCAGAAGCTCGACCGCGAAACGGATCGTCTCGTTTATTCTCTCGAACGCCAGATCAACCAGAAAAATCAACGCCTCAATAAAATTTCATCTGCGCTTATTCACCCGAAACAGCGTCTTGAAACCGCGGCCCAGAAACTCTCCTTTCAGGAAAAAAATCTTGCCCGGCTGGGGACAAGGCTTCTTGAGAACCCCGCCCGCCGCCTGTCGCAATCGGCCCAGATGCTGGAAATCCTCTCCTTTAAAAACATCCTGAAACGGGGTTATGCCGTTGTCCGGACCCCGGAAGGGGGCCTGATTTCATCCGCCGGGCAAGCCGTGGAGGCTTCCCTGTTGAAAATCGAGTTCGCAGACGGCGAAATAAAGGCAAAACCGCAAAATTAGATTTGCATAATACATATTAATTATGTATGGTGCCCTCAAATTAAAGAGGGCCCTATCATGCAGCTTACACACGCTTTTAACCGTATCAAAGACTTCACATCCGTCGTTTTATCGGCATTTGCGTCCAATCCGTGGGATACGACGTTGGATTTTCCTGCCGACGTTGCAAATGAAAGCCGGGACTTTATCCGCCTGCATATAACGGAACGTCCCGACGGCAAAATCAGGCTGGCAACATCGGATGTCAAGATTATCGGTAGCATGCTGACGAGCCCATACAGCTTTATGCCCGCGACAGCGACGGCCCGCTGTAAGCACACAGGTGTCATTTTCACCCAGGCCCCGAAATCCGATATTATAGATTACATCGAAGAAAAGGCGCGGGGCCTGCAATCCCGGCAGGCAGGTTATGCCCGCGATTTCGATAAATG
>JBEHYB010000030.1:0-24335 GCA_048498395.1 Pseudomonadota bacterium | reverse complement strand
AAACGCAGGAGGCCGCGATCAACCTGTATGAAGGTGCCGGTTATAAGCTGATCGGCGAACATCCTTATTACGCCAAGGTCGACGGCCAGCCGGTCAAGGGCCGCTATTACTACAAGCTTCTCGACCCCGACCTTGAGGCGTAAAATCCCGCTTTCGCGCCTATCTGGTTTTTGATACCGTCTCGGCATGATCGTATTTCCCGCCATTGACCTGAAAGACAGCAAATGCGTGCGCCTCTATAAAGGCGACATGGCGGCTGCAACAATTTACAACGAACATCCGCTGTCACAGGCGAAGGAATTCGAAGAGGCGGGTTTTTCCTGGCTGCATGTCGTCGATCTCAACGGTGCGATCGAAGGCCGTTCGATGAATATCGAGATCGTGCGTGAGATCGTGCGTGAATCCAGCCTCAAAATCCAGCTGGGCGGCGGTATCCGCGATATGGCCGGCATCGACCGCTGGCTCTCGGCGGGCGTGAACCGCGTCATTCTCGGCACGGTTGCCGTGCGTAACCCGGCGCTCGTCAGGGAAGCCTGTCGTCTTTTCCCGGGCAAGATCGTCGTCGGAGTCGATGCGCGTGGCGGCAAGGTCGCCGTTTCGGGCTGGGTCGAAACATCCGATATGGATGTGCTAGATCTCGTGCGTAATTTCGAAGACGCGGGCGTATCGGCGATCATTCACACAGATATCGACCGCGACGGCACGGGGGAAGGGTTGAATATTGAATCAACCAAAGCGCTCGCCGAGGCGACATCCATTCCGGTGATCGCAAGCGGCGGCGTGGCCTCGATCGAAGATCTCAAAAACGTCAAGGAAGCGAGGCTGCACGGCACCATCGTCGGGCGCGCGCTTTATGACGGCTCGCTCGATCCGCGCAAAGCGGCGGCCTATCGATAATGCTGAAAACCCGCGTCATTCCCTGTCTCGATGTGAAAGACGGGCGCGTCGTCAAAGGTGTCAGTTTCGTCGATCTGCGCGATGCCGGCGATCCGGTCGAACAGGCGAAATTCTATGATAAATCAGGCGCTGACGAGCTTTGCTTTCTCGATATCACGGCGAGCCACCAGAAGCGCGGCATCATCATGGACGTGGTAAGCCGCACGGCGGAGCAGGTCTTTATCCCTTTAACCGTCGGCGGCGGCGTTAAAGAGATGAGCGATATAAGAAATCTCCTGAATGCCGGCGCGGATAAAATCTCGATCAATTCTGCCGCCGTCGCCAATCCGGAATTCGTGCGCGAAGCCACCGATAAATGCGGCAGCCAGTGCATCGTCGTCGCGATCGACGCGAAAAAAGTCGCCCCCCAGAAATGGAATTTATTCACGCATGGCGGACGCAACGACACCGGCATCGATGTCCTGAAATGGGCGGAGAAAATGGCGAATTACGGAGCCGGCGAAATCCTGCTGACATCAATGGATCAGGACGGGCAGAAAACCGGTTTCGATCTCGAGCTTACCAAGGCTGTCACCAGCCGCATCCATATCCCGGTCATTGCAAGCGGCGGTGTCGGGAATGCCCAGCATCTGGTCGACGGGGTGCTCAAGGGCGGGGCCTCGGCGGTTCTGGCCGCCAGTATCTTCCATTTCGGCGAAGTGACCGTGGGAGAAGCGAAAGCTGCCATGGCACAGGCCGGCATCCCCGTCAGAAATTGACATAATCTGTAAGAATTTGATATTGTCGCGGCCATGACAATTATCAACGCGCTTGTCCCTGTCTATGAACCGATCGAATCCGAAGACGGGATGAAATCCCGTTTCCGTTTCCAGGCGGATGATGTGTTCTTCTGCATGGCGGTCAATCATCTTTTCGAAACAAGACCGGAGAGTTTCGGATCGCCGTCGATGCGCGCGAATTTAATCGCGGAGACTGAAGCGTTTCTCGATCAGTATGAATCCGAAGAGACGAAAGGCCTGGCACCTATCCTGCCTTTCCTGAGCGGCCTGTTCAAAAGACATGGCGTTAATCCGTTCTCGGATATCCGCCTCGCTTTTCTGGGCGGTGAAATCTACAACCAGAAAATCTGCGATATGTTCGCGCATTTCCTCGATCTCCAGCCGACGCGTACCGAAGGCCTGCGCCTTTCGAATGTCGATCATTTTATGGCCCAAGGCAAATACGACTATGTCATCTCGGGCAATGTCGTCAACGACCCGGGCGTGAAGCAGCCGGACGATGTATTTGCGGCGAGCGCGAGTATGCTCAAGACCGACGGGGTTGCCATTCATGGCATCTCCTATGGCGATCATAATTACCGCGTCATCCTGGACAGCGACCTGCACACGATTTGCGCCCAGCATATGATCCACCAGATCAACAGCCATAAAAACGCCTTTAACGAGCAGGTCATGGATGCGGTCGTCCTTCAGCAACTGATGGAAGTCAGGGTGACACCCGCGCAGTTAAACCGCATCACACCGCCTTCGGTCTTTAAACCTTACGCTCCCGTCTGATTGTCTATTGCCCGATTGCGCCAAGCTGTTAAAAATAGCCTATGGCCAACCATATCCTCGACAGACTTTATGAGATCCTGCAGCAGCGCAAAACCGCCGATGCGGAGAGCTCCTATGTCGCGAGGCTTTATAAGGAAGGCACCGCCAAATGCGCCCAGAAATTCGGCGAGGAAGCGGTTGAGACAGTCATTGAGGCCATGAAGCTCGAGGCCGGTAACACGACGGCGCGCAATACATTCGCCGAGGAATCGGCGGACGCGATCTTTCATCTGCTGGTTTTATGGTCGAAGCTCGGTATCGATCCCGACGAAATATGGGCCGTGCTCGAGGAACGCTTCGGCACCAGCGGCACCGTCCGTCATTGATACGCAAAAAACAACACGCAATAAAATTACTCAGCTGACCTTTTCGGAAATTTCTACATAAACTGAAATCCAGCCTATCACGCCGCGCAATCTGTTGGGCGGTCTGACGGGATTATCCAGTTCAGGAAGCAATTTCCCGGTTTTCTGGTAGTCGTTGCGTATAGTTTTCAGCCTGTGGCGCAGTTTTTCGATCGCCTGATCCGGGGAAGGGGCCATTTCGGTCACTTCCGGGAAAGATTCAGACGTTGCACTGTAAAGATCAGGAGCTAGGTTTTCCTGTATCTGTACGGGAATGCATTCTATCCAATACCCGTTTCTTGGCATTGTTCGTCTCCCTGTTTTTATAAAGTTTCTTATTGATTAGGATAAGCTTATATCACAAAAAATCCTGCGCCGCCAAAAAAATCTGCATCTATGTAAAACTTGGTTGAATCATCAGAGAGTCTTGGATTTTTCTCAAGATTCTGATTTGCAGCATCATTTTTTCTTGACGCTTTCGCTCGAAAGGGAATCTAATAACGCCAACAAAAATTCAGACTTTTTGTTTCTATGTGTACTTAATGAATAAAAAAATAACAGGGATAGCGCTGGTTCTGGGACTTTCTGCCGCTTTTGCGACGGAAGCCGATGCTGCGTCCCATAAAAAACATCACGCCACTTCTCATCATTCCAGCAGCCACAAGGTCCATAAGGCGAGCGGCAAATCGAAGTCGCGCAAGGCCGCGCCTGTGCGCGCCGAAACCTGTTCGCAAGGAGATATCAATAAACGCGTGCGCGCGGACCTGATGATGGATGCCGCGACGGGTGCTGTTTTATATGGCTCGAACGAGCAGGCGGGATTTTACCAGGCCTCGCTGACCAAGCGCATGGTGCTGTTGATGACGCTCGAAGCGATCCGGGACGGCAGGATATCAAGAAACCAGCTTATTTCCCTGCCCACTGAATATTTCCGCAATGAGAGCGGCGCGGCGCAGAAATCCGATGCCATTCCTTTCGGCTATACGAGCATCAGCGTCGATGACGCGATCCTCGCCATGAATATCCGCTCCTCCAACCGCGCGCCGAAAGCGCTCGGCATGGCCATCGCGAAAGCGAACGGCATGGCCGGCACCGAAGATAATTTCGTCAGTATGATGAATGCGCGCGCCGCGCAAATGGGCCTGACCGGCACGCATTTTGTGAACACCACAGGCTATCCGACGCGCGAATCCGTGCGTGCCCACCGCACGACGGCTGTCGATCATGCGCGCATCGTGCAGGCGCTGTTCATGGAATTCCCGGGAGAGATGCCGGAGCTGCTGCATAACTCTGCGACACTGACCGGTTATAACGCGAAAGGCCGCGCCGCGACCTTCAAGATCGGCACGTCTGACCATTTCATGCCGGGCGAGCGCAACGCGCTGCCCAATATTCTCGGCGGCAAGACGGGCTATGCCTGCGCGGCAGGCCCCGCGATCGATCTCGAGGCGACGATAGGCGGCCGTACGGTCATCATCGTCACGGCAGGTCACGACCATGCCTGGAACCGCGACGATTTCGCCCGCGACCTGATCGAAAATCCGGCGGCGACAATCCTCGCCCAGCTCGATACCATTACCCGCTCGGAAGAAGCGCAGAAGCTGGCGCAGGTCACGCTGGGCGCAAATTATAAATTCGATTACCAGAATCTGCTGACCGAAGCGCAGAAACTGCCTGGCCTTCGCGAAGGTTTCGCTATCGCGACCGGCACAATCCAGCTGCCGCTGCCTAAAAAACCTGATTTTCCAATGGCTCCTTTCCAGATGCCCGCCCTGCCGCTCAGGCTCGATTTCGGCAATGAAAACTCTTTGCGGCCCCCGGCTTTCTGATCTAGATTATCGTCATGCCTTATGACGAGACGAATATTTTCGCGCGGATATTGCGCAGTGAAATCCCATCAAAGAAAATTTTCGAGGACGAGCATGTTCTCGCTTTCCACGACGCGTTTCCAAAAGCGCCAGTTCATGCGCTGGTCATTCCCAAGGGCAGCTATATCGATATCGATGATTTCTATCGCAATGCCAGCGACGCGGAAATTCTTGCTTTCGCGCGGGCCGTGCCGAAAGTCGTCGCCGTGCTGGGGCTGAGCGATAAAGGATTCCGCACCATCGCCAATACGGGCGTGGATGGCGGACAGGAAGTGCCGCATTTCCACATTCATATCGTGGGCGGCAAGGTTATCGGGCCAATGATTCAAACATAGAAGTTGGTTCTAATTTCTGACCTGTCATCCTGAGCGTATGCGAAGGATCCTGCCTGTAACAAACAAGATGTTTCACTTCGTTCAACATGACAGAAAGGGCTAGGCGCGGCGCTCGGTCGGAAAACGGATGACGTTATCCGTGTAAACCGGGGCTTTAGGCGCGCTTAAGCGAATTTTCGGCGGCACCACCTCGACGATATCGATCGAAACGGATTTCAGAAAAGCCTGTTCATTGAGAATTTCGCAGATATCGGAAATCGCCGGGTGCATGCCATGTGCGGCATCGGACAGGATTCCCAAAAAGTCGGCGAGGGTTTCAAGATCCTCATGCACGAAATTCGTCCATTCCTCGTCCGCCGGGAAGCTTTGTTTCATCCAGTAAGGCGCGTAATCGTCCAAGATATAATCGGCATGTGACACAAGCGGTTCGGTCAATGTGCGGTCGTCGCCCAGATAAGGCAGGAACACATGAAAACAGCAGGCGAGGGAAATCAGGCTCTCAAGCGCGTTCATCTGCGCGAGATGGGCGCGCAACTGGTTTTCCTCGTGGGTTGATAGAATCTCGCGGCGGTCCAGAATTGCAGACAGGAGTTGCGGCACCTCGAAATCGTGATGCAGCCTCGCCAGGTCTTTTCCAGAAATCATTTGCGCCATGGTTTTTCTCCAAGTGAATTAAAGCGCCCAAATTATTATTAAATCGTTAATCGCTTTAACGGCCCGTCCCGATATGCCATAAACATAGCGGGGGAATTAAAATGGCCGAGCGTACCAAAGCCGATCAGTCTGATATGAAGCCGCAAAAGCGGATTTCAAGAGCCGTTATTGTTGCAGTGCTTTTGGTTGGGCTGTATTCACCTGCGCATGCTCTCGAAATAAATAACCTTCCCAAGCCCAGACCTGAGATTCAGAAACTTATGCAGGAGCATGAGTGCATGAAAGTCTGGAATATTTTATGGCCGGAAGCAAAATCAGGAGATATTGAAGCGCGCGCTTATTTGGCATTTTTATCAATGCCATTGATGCATTCCGATGCGCTTTTTATGCCAGGGGATTCGGGCGATAATATATCAAGACTGCGCGATGCGTTAATTTTAACGATACATAGCAAGGGCTTCATTTTTAAAACTGAAGACACAGCAAAAGATGGCGATATCTATAACTTTATGTATTCGCGTTTTATAGATAAATATTTGGGGCGAAACTACTTCAAATGCATGAACGAAAAAAATTCGCAGGAATGTGCGAAAGTAGCTGTCAAAGATAAGCTTGTCCCAGCATTTGAAGATTATGCCAAGAAGATAGATATGCTGGTAGCGCAAGGAGCAAGGCCGACTTGCGATTTTTATCCGGACGATGGTGCTGTCGATACATCAGAAACTGGAGGGAAATAATGGTAGCCCGTATTAAAACAGTTTCGTTCAAAGGCGTTGACGTTCTCGACATTGACGTGGAAGTTCAGATTTCATCGGGGTTTGTTGCATTTACTGTCGTCGGGCTTCCTGATAAGGCGGTGGCTGAGAGTCGCGAGCGGGTGCGCGCCGCGCTTCATGCGATGGGTCTGGCGCTGCCGGCGAAGCGTATCACCGTCAATCTTGCGCCTGCCGATGTTGCCAAAGAAGGTTCGCATTACGATCTGCCGATTGCGCTCGGCATTCTCACCGCGATGGAAGTGCTGCCGTCGGACGCGCTTACAAATTTCGCCGCGCTGGGTGAGCTCGGGCTTGATGCGTCCTTGCGCAACGTCACCGGCATCCTGCCCGCCGCCGTTCATGCGCAGAAAAACAATCTCGGCCTGATCTGCCCGGAAGGCGCGGGCTCGGAGGCTGCATGGGCAGGCGATCTTGAAATTCTAGCCCCTTCCTCGCTGATACAGCTGATCAATCATTTCAAGGGTTCACAGGTGTTAAGCCGTCCGTCCGCGCTGCTGCCGGCGGAGAATTTTAAAAATTACCGCGATCTTGCCGAAGTCAAAGGACAGGAAACCGCGAAACGCGCGCTTGAGATCACCGCTGCCGGCGGGCACAATCTGCTGATGGTCGGCCCGCCGGGCTCGGGCAAGTCGATGCTGGCCTCGTGCCTGCCGGGACTGTTGCCGCCGCTCTCGCCGATGGAAGCGCTGGAAGTCTCCATCATCCATTCTCTCGCGGGCACACTGCCCGAAGGTGGTCTTGTGCGCACAAGACCTTATCGCGATCCGCATCATTCTGCGTCCCAGCCCGCGCTGATCGGTGGCGGGCAACGCGCGAAACCGGGCGAGATTTCGCTCGCGCATAACGGCGTTCTGTTTCTGGACGAGCTGCCGGAATTCCCGCGCGCGACACTGGAGAGTTTGCGCCAGCCGCTTGAGACCGGCGAGACGCTGGTGGCGCGCGTCAATTACCACGTCACCTATCCGGCGGATTTCCAGCTGATTGCCGCGATGAATCCCTGCCGCTGCGGTTATTACGGTGTCGCCGATCAGGAATGTTCGAAAGCTCCAAGATGCTCGGAAGATTATCAGTCGAAATTATCGGGGCCGTTGATCGACCGTATCGACATACAGGTTGATGTTCCCGCCGTTGAAGTGCGTGAGTTGGCCAATGCGCCGCCGGGCGAAAAATCCGAAAGCGTTGCGGTGCGTGTCGAGCGGGCACGCAATCGCCAGAAAACGCGTTTTGAAAAAATGGGATCTGACATGCGCATCAATTCGCAGGCCTCGGGTGAAGCGCTGGAGCAGATCGCGGTGATGTCGGCGGACGCGAAAGCAATTCTCGAGAAAGCCGCGGCAAAAATGCGCCTGTCGGCGCGGGCGTGGCACCGTCTCTTGCGCGTCTCGCGCACCATTGCAGACCTCGAAGGCGAGTTTCCGCAAATCGAAGCCCGGCATATGGCGGAGGCTCTGAGTTTCCGGCGATTGAGAATGCAGGATTTGTGACCTCACCTGTCATCCTCGCGGAGGCGGGGATCCCACTTTGAAAGAAAGGGAGATTCCTGCTTTCGCAGGAATGACATTAGGGGAAGTATTTAGGGGCTTTTTGCTTTCAATTTGAATATTGAATCTTCTATACTCGCCCTATGATATTCGACCTGCCTTCAACAATAATTGGCTTCGCGATAGGTGCTTCGCTTGGTGCGCTTGGGCTTTATGCCGTTTTGTCGCCAAGACTTGCTCATTTGAAAGAAGATCAGACCAAAGATTTAAAAGATATATTACGTGAGAGCGTAGACCAGCTTCTGACACTTAACGCGGAACAGCAAAAACAAGCCAAGATGCAAAGTGTTCATGATTTAGAAAAGAGCCAAATGGCGATTGCGAATATCGTCGAGCCGATCGGCAAATCGCTCAAGGAAATGGACGGCAAGATCGAGACGCTGGGCAAAGCGGGTGCGGGATTAGAGGCGCAATTAAAGAATTTCGCGGACGATCAGCGCAATCTGCGCGAGCAGACGCAAAGACTTGTGCAGGTCCTGAAAAATCCGGTCAGCCGCGGCCAGTGGGGCGAAATGCAGCTTCAGCGCACTTTCGAGATGATCGGTTTCGTCGAGAATGTGCATTACCGCACGCAGGTCAGCGTTCAGAATGACGGCAGCACATTAAAGCCGGATTTTGTCGTCAACCTGCCGAACGGCGTGCAGATCGTGATCGATGTGAAAACGCCGCTCGATCCGTACTGGGATCTCGTTGAAGAAAACAATGCTGAAGCCTATGAGAAAAATCTCGTCAGTTTCCGTGGCAAAGTCCGCCAGCATGTGAAGGAATTGTCATCCAAAACCTATTGGCAGCAATTCAATTCGCCTGAATTCGTCGTGATGTTCCTGCCTTCCGAGAGCCTTTACTCGACGGCTATCGGCAATGATTCAGCGCTTCTCGAGGAAGCATCGAAAGCCGGCATTATCATTGCCTCGCCGACGACGGTGATGAGTTTGCTGCGTGTCGTAATGTATGGCTGGCAGCAGCAGAAAATGGCGGATGAAGCCCGCAATATTTCCGGCCTTGCCGCCGATCTTTACAGCCGCATTTCCGTTTTCGGCGAGCATGTCGTCAAGCTCGGCAAAAATCTCGGCACGACGCTCAATACCTATAACGACGCGGTGGGCTCGCTCGAACGCTCGCTGCTGCCGACGATGAAGAAGCTGAAAGAGCTGCATGTCTCGACACAGAACAAGGATATCCCGCAGCCGGTGTTGATTGAATCGATGCCGCGCCCCGTTACGTCACAGGCGCTTCTCAATGAAGAGGCCGATATCATCCCTTTGAAATCATCCAGTCAGTAAATAAACCAGATGTCAAAACTACCGATCATTATTATCCCGGACCCGGTCCTGAAACAAAAAGCGCAACCGGTCGAAAACATTACCGATGAAATCCGCATGCTGGCTGCCGATATGGCGGAGACGATGTACGCAGCGCCCGGCATCGGCCTTGCCGCCAATCAGGTCAACAGCCTGCACCGGATTTTCGTGATGGATGTCGATTTCCGCGAGAACAAGGAAAGCCGCAACGTTATCACGATGATCAATCCCGAGATCGTCTGGAAATCGGAAGAACCGAGCGTCATGGAAGAAGGCTGCCTCTCGATCCCGCAGCAATATGCCGAGGTCGAGCGTCCGAAATCAGTGCGCGTAAAATATATCGACCTGCAGGGCGAGATTAACGAGCTTCTCGCCGAAGACCTTGCTTCGCATTGCGTGCAGCATGAGCTCGATCACCTGAATGGCGTGCTGTTTATCGATTATCTTTCAAGGCTGAAGCGCAATATGCTGCTCAAGAAATTTGAGAAATGGCAGAAAGAACAGGAAGTTTTATAGTCGGTGTCATCCTGAGCGCATGCGAAGGATCCTGCCTGGAATAAACAAGATGTTTCACTTCGTTCAACATGACAGGTTTTAATAAGCAAAAATGGCTAATAACCGATTGCAGATAGTGTTCATGGGAACGCCTGAGTTCTCTGTCAGAGCGTTAGATGCGTTGATAAAAACGCACGATGTCATCGCCGTATATTCGCAGCCGCCACGGCCCAAGGGTCGCGGGCAGCAGGTGCAGAAATCTCCCGTGCATGAACTGGCCGAGAAAAACAATATCCCGGTTTTCACGCCGCTTTCATTCAAGAAAGATCCTGCCGCCGTCGAGGAATTTAAAAAACTCGATGCAGATGTGGCGGTCGTTGCGGCTTATGGGCTGATTTTGCCGCAAGTCGTGCTCGATGCGCCGAAACGGGGCTGCCTCAATATCCATGCGTCTTTATTGCCCAGATGGCGTGGCGCGTCACCCATCCAGCATGCGATATGGAAGGGTGATAAAACGAGCGGTGTCACCATCATGCGCATGGAGCTGGGGCTTGATACGGGGCCGATGCTGTCGAAACGCGAAATCGGAATTGACGGTATGACGGCGACTTCGCTGCATGACGCATTGTCGGAAATGGGCGCGGAGATGATCGTCGATATTCTTTCCCGAGAAATTCCCGCAGGCGAAAAACAGGATGACGCGCAATCGGTTTATGCACCGATGCTGAAAAAAAAAGACGGGCTGATTGACTGGAGCAATACTGCCGTTGAGATCGACCGGCAGGTGCGCGCGCTAAATCCGTGGCCGGGCACGTATACCGCCATAAACGGAAAACGCTTGAAAATATTGAGCGGAAGCGTGACAGAGAGCGCAGGCACAGGACGCATATCCTGCGGCGGCAATAGTTTTTACCAGATCGAAATGCTGCAGCCGGAGAATTCAAAGGCGATGGATGTGAAATCCGCGATCAACGGAAAATATCTATGACACGCTGGAAACTCGTTATCGAATATCGCGGAACGCGCTATGCCGGCTGGCAGATACAGGGGCAGGGCGAGAAGACGATCCAGGAAGAAATAGAAAAAGCGATTCTCGGATTTTCGCAGCAGGAAGTGAAAGTGACCGGCGCGGGCCGCACGGACTCCGGCGTTCATGCGCGCGGGCAGGTGGCCCATTTCGATTTCGACAACAGCCGGCACAATATGAGCGGTTACGAGATCGCCAAAGCGATCAACGCCTTCCTGCGTGAAGAAGCGATTTCGGTGATCCGCGCCGATGAAGTATCGGACGATTTCCATGCGCGGTTCGGCGCGAAGAAGAAACTTTATACCTACAGTATTTTAAACCGCCCGGCGAAACCGGCGATCGACGACGAGCTTGTCTGGCATGTCGGGCGTGAGCTGGATACGCAAGCCATGCAACTTGCCGCCAATTACCTGATCGGGACGCATGACTTCACGAGCTTCCGGGCGACGATGTGCCAGGCCAAGTCGCCGATTCGCACGCTCGACGACCTCAAAGTCGAGAAAATGGGTGATTACGTCTTCATTCATGCGCACGGCCAGTCCTTCCTGCATCATCAGGTCCGCAACATGGCCGGGACGCTGGTGCTGGTTGGCGAAGGCAAATGGACACCTGAAAATGTCCGCGAGGCGCTTGAGGCGAAACAGCGTGCGTCTGCCGGGATCACCGCGCCGCCTCAGGGATTATGTCTCATTCATATCGATTATATGTAGGGACGTTGCATTAGATAAAATTTTAGATAAACTTTATGCGTACTTAATCACTCCTGCCTTATCCTTATCCTATTCCCCTGCTGACCAAGAATGTGTTTGCTTTGATGCGGGCCACAAGAAGTAACCAGAACGGTAATGTTTTTACCGCGCTCTTCGGCGCGGTAGTTCTCGTTGGCGTTGTAGGCTTTGCGGTCACAAACCTGATGAAAGGCCCGCTCAAAACTGCGGTCACAGTTACCCGCCAGAACACCGCCGAATCACAGATGGCGATCGCCGCCCAGGTGGCCGTTATGGCGGCGAATATCAACAACGCGGGGGACTGTGATTCGGACGGAATGATCGAACCGCTCGAATGGAAAGACCCCGCGACCACGACACCCGCGACCGTCGCGCCGCATTTTCCGATAAATGGCGGCTTGTTGCCTGACAAGGTCGTCGCCAACAATATAGATCCGTGGGGCCAGCTTTATGGCTATTGCGCCTGGGATCACGGCACGTCGATCCTGAACGTGTCCTGCCGCAGCGGCGCGAGCAACCGCCGTCTCGAAGGGGCCAATTCGCGCGCCTATCCGGTCGTCGCGGTTATCTCCTCGGGTCCCGACAAACAGTTCACCACGACCTGCCGCAATTTCTCGACTGGCACAGGCCATGCCGATGCGAATAACGACGGCGATCTCGACGATCCGGGCGATTCGCCGCTCGTCTCCAAAGCCAACGCGAATGATGACGACCTTATCTTCAGCTTCACGTACGAAGAGGCCGTGGGCGCGTCGGGCGGGTTGTGGAGCCTGAAATCCTCGGATCAGGGAACCGCGACGATCGACAAGAATATCGAAGCTCTTGATGCGACCTTAAGCGGCACCGCTTTGTTCGCCAATATCGGGGCCTATACGGCCGGTGGCGGACCGGCGGACTGTACGGGCCTTGGTTCAAGTTTCGTCAATGATTCCGTTACCGGAAACTGTTTTTACAAGGGCTCTACAAGCAAGACCTGGTCTGCGGCAGAGACTGCCTGTGAAGCGGATGGCGCGCATCTGGCCGTGGCAAGCACGGCTCACCTGGATAGTGTCATCGATACGCTCGGCCATAACATGTGGCTTGGTATGAGCGATCAGACCACGGAAGGAAAATGGGTCTACACTTACGGCTCGGAAGCGGGAACTCAATTCTGGTCCGGCGATCAAAATGGCAGCGCATTCGGTGGAAATTTCACAGACTGGCATAGCGGCGAGCCGAATGGCGGCACCGGTGAAAGCTGTCTCGTCAACGATTATTTCGGTGACTATGAATGGGCGGATGAAGGTTGTGGCCTGACCAATACTTATGTCTGTCAGAAAGATGCAATCGCCGGGACCGCGTCATCCGGGACCGCGGCACCGACGAGCGGACTCGTCGGTTACTGGAAATTCGATGCGGGTTCGGGTTCGAGCGCAATCGACAGTTCCGGCTATTCCAACACGGGAACGCTTAGCAACAGTCCAACCTGGGGCGGCGGTAAAGTTAGCGGTGCGCTGGCTTTCTCTGCGGCCAGCTCCAGCAGGGTCAGGGCCTCCGCTTCAGCCAGCCTGAACAATCTCAACACCCTGTCAGCCTGCGCATGGATCAAGCCAAGCGGTTCGATGACAGGAAGTTTCATTCGCGTCCTTGGTAAATTGAGTACCTCTTCATCATCAGATTGGGCAGGGTGGGGAATATATATCGACAAAGCCTATGGCAATCTGCTGTCCTTTTATACGCGTCAGTATGGCTGGATCGAAACAACAGCGGTTATGGCCACTGATACATGGCAACATGTCTGCGCCACCTGGGACGGCACGAACGGCACCAGTGGCATGAAGGTATATTACAACGGCGCTCAGGCCGGCGTGCAATATTCCGGTGACGATTCCGGCACGTCCGCTGATTTCAGCTCCGGCGGCGCGTTTGATGACAGCAGTTCTCCGTTGAATATCGGTGTCAATGCTTCGACGAGCGAGAAATTCGACGGTTCCATAGATGAAGTCCGGGTTTATAATCGTGTCTTGAGCGCGAGCGAAGTCGCCGATGTATATAACTACACCGGCATCGCTTCAAGCGGCGGCACACAGGAAGACTGTGCGGGACTTGGCTCAAGTTATTATAACGATCCGGCCAGCAAGCATTGTTATTTCAAAGGCAGTTCCGCCGCCAGCAGTTACGCGGCGGCGAAAGCGGCCTGCGTGGCCAAGGGCGCGTATCTGGCGACACCGACCAGCGCTGATGAGATGGCGACGATCGTTGCCAATGTCGACCACTCCGAAACGCTTTATATCGGTCTCCAAGATCTGGATGCCGAAGGCACGTGGAAATATGACGGCGGCGAGATGGCCGGCGTGCCGTTCTGGCAGGGCGACGGCAATACCGGCACGACGGTCGGCGGACATTACGCCAACTGGGAAGGCTCCTCCGCAGAGCCGAACGGCAGCACTGGTGAAAATTGCGGCGCGACGTTCAAATGGGGCTACGGTAACTACTCCGGAACCTGGGTCGATTATCCATGTTCGGCCTCGGAAAAATATCTCTGCGAAAAAGGCGGGCTGAACGCCGCTGATTGTTCGGGCCTTGGCGCAAGCTCATATAACGATCCGACAACAGGGCATTGCTATTACTCCAGTTCAACGACAGCCAAAGGCGACGATGCCCAGGCTGCCTGTCAGGCGAACGGCGCTTATCTGGCGACACCGAGTACATCCACCGAAAACTCGACGATCCTGTCGCATCTGAATTTAAGTACGAGCGTTTCCAACGGCTATTATCTTGGTTTCGGCGACCCTGCTGTCGAAGGCGATATCCGCTGGAATGGCGGCGAGTTGAATGGATTGTTGCTGTGGACTGGCGGTCCGAGCGGTTCGGCGCAGAACGGGTTTTACACCGACTGGAATGGCGGTGACCCTGATGACGCGAACACGGGCGAGGATTGCGGCGGCTACTGGTACTCGGGCGGCGGATGGCGCTGGGCGACATTGCCATGCGATTCAACATGGGGTTATGTCTGTGAAAAGAGTCCGTCGAATTCCAGCGATTCCGCCGGTGTGCTAAGCATTGAAAACGGTATCCGCCTGCCGCTGCCGGCGACCATGCCGACCTGTAATTCGGCGAATACCGGCGTTCTTCGCCGCAATATTTCCGGCACGACGGTCGAACTCTGCAACGGCACCGACTGGGTCGCGCCGAGCGGTGGCAGCAGTTCGGCGACGGACAAAGCCGACTGCACGGGTTACGGACCAAGCTATTATAACGATCCTGAAAGCGGCCATTGCTACTGGACCGATGAAACGCAGACGACCTATGCCAACCATATGGCGGCCTGTAAGAGCAAGGGCGGTTACCTGGCGACACCTAGCACGGCGGACGAAAACGAAATCTTCGACGATCATCTGACACCACCCAATGGCTACTGGGGCATGCTGGGCATGAGCGATGTCGCGGTTGACGGCACCTGGGTCTATACCGCCGGCGAGGAAAAAGGCCGCGCGTTCTGGATTGGCGACGAGAACGGATCCGGTATCAGCGGCCGCTACAATCACTGGGCCAGCGGCGAACCGAATGGCGGCACTGGCGAGAATTGCGCCGTGATGGCCGATAACACCGGCCATTACTGGATCGATGTCGATTGTAACAGGACGGACTGGGGAGCCTATTGCGAGAAATCCCCGTCGACGGAAACGCCGACCATCAAAGCGGGCGCTGACGGCCTGCTCGGCTACTGGAAATTCGATGAGAACACGGGAACTGTCGCGGGCGATTTCTCGGGCAGCAATCCGGGCGCGCTGCATAACGGTGCGACGTGGAATACATCGACGGCCAAATTCACCAATGCGCTGTCGCTCGGCGGCGCGAATAACGAAGGCGTATCGATCCCGAGCAATGCGGCCTATGACGCGACACAGGGAACATGGGCCTTCTGGTATAAAACATCGGGGAACTGGGATTCCGATAACCCGGATTCGAGTAACTCGGCGATGCTGATCAACCGCGCGGACGCGACTTCGTCCTATAACGGCGTATCCGTCTGGCTGCAGTCGAATAATTACCTTGTGGTGACGATCAGCAAGGCAAATGGCGAGGTCGCGCCTTTCCTTTCAGCCGCCGCGCCGGCCGGTGACAATGCCTGGCACCATGTTGCGGTCGAATATAACATGGCGAATGGCGGCGCGAACAAGATTTATATTGACGGCGTGCTGAAGACCACCATCAACAGCAATGCCGCCTGGACCTTTAACAGCCAGCCGGTCACGATCGGTTATTCTGCGGAAGGTTTCCATGAGGAATTCAAAGGCAGTATCGACGATTTCAGAATGTATAATCGCCAGCTGAGCGCAGATGAAGTCGTGATCCTTGCGGGCGCGCAAACCTGTGACGGGCTCGGCGATGTATCATATAACGATCCAACGAGCGGCCATTGTTATTTCCGCCTGAGCAACCAGACCTGGACATCCGGGAAAACGGCGTGTACGTCGAATGGCGGTTATATCGCCTCAATCACCTCGACACGCGAGGCCGCGCTCGTCAGCAACCATATTATCGGTGGTAGCGGTTCATGGACCGGCGGTACGGACGAAACGGTGGAAGGCGCATGGCGCTGGGCTGACGGTCCGTTGGCCGGACGACTATTCTGGGTTGGCGATAATAATGGCAGCCTGGTCAGCGGTGCCTATAATATCTGGTATAGCGGCGAGCCGAATAATAATGACGGCGGCGGCAATCGCGAAAACTGTCCTGTCATGAATAATGACGGTGCCGGATGGGATGCCGTCTGCACGAACGGTGCCGAAGTGATTTGTGAAAAAGGTTCGGCGCTGACAACGATGCCGACATCGGGCATGACCAATTACTGGCATCTGAACGAAGCGACCGGCACGACGGCGGCAGACAGCGTCGGCAGCCGGACTCTGACCGCGACGAGCACGACCTGGAGCAGCGGTATTCTCGGTAGCGCAGTCAGTATGTCAGGCAGCGGCAGCTCATATCTTGGGACAACGACCCTGACCGGCATGCCTTTCGGTTCCAGCCAGAACTTCACTTTCGGAGCCTGGGTTTATCAAACAGATCAACGCTCTTCTTCTTCTTTCTTATATCTCAGCAGGAGCGGTTGCTATCTTTGGATCGGCGCTGACAGCGATCTTGGTTTTCACGGAGAGTGTGGCGGGGGTACGCAGCTAATCACCGATGCGCAGAGCAACGCGATAAAAACGAATAAATGGCAATATCTTACTGTCACACTCGATTTCACTAAGGCAGACGCACAAAAAGTTAAATTCTATGTGAATGGCGTAGATGTTTCGTCAGGTAGCGTTTTTGTTAATGGTGCCTATACAGGCTTTGTGCCGACCTCGGCACATTTCGGTGATACGACGTATGGCGCTATGGACGATATCGTCCTCTATAACCGGGCGCTTTCGGCTGCGGAAGTGACCCAGCTTTACAATAATGCTGCCGGGATCGAGCCGACGATGAGCGCGACAGGTGGCGGCGATCCGGGGGACGGCGATTATTCGATCGACGATTTAAGCGACGGTATTGCCAATAACACGAAATACAACGTCTTCGCGGGCAGGCAGTCGGGCAATCCAACCGTCACGGGTATGCGTAATACAGGCTTCGGTATCGGCACGCTTCATTCGCTGACGACCGGTAATGACAATTCCGCGTTCGGCTATAATGCGCTCAACCTGCTGACGACCGGCAGCTATAACACGGCGGCCGGATCGAATGCATTGCGCACGCTGGTCAGCGGGAATTACAACACCGCGCAGGGAAGCCATGCACTTGAGAATCTCGGCGCGACTGGCAATCACAACACCGCTGCCGGCGCTTACGCGCTGTCGCAAGGTACGGGCAATTACAATACGGCGGTCGGTTACCAGACACTCTATTCCAATAACGGCGGCGAATATAATACGGGTCTTGGTTATCAGGCGCTCTATTCCAACACGACCGGCAGTTACAACACTGCCGCCGGATCGCAGGCCGCCTACTCGAACCAGACCGGCAGTTACAACGCCGTCGCCGGCAACAAGGCCATGTATGGAACGGTCAATGCCAGCTATAACACCGTCGCCGGCGACAGTGCGCAATATGCGGGAACTGAATCTGCGGCGGATTGTAATGGGCTTGGCGCAAGTTATTACAACGACGCGACGACAGGTCATTGTTACTACAAGAGCTCTGCTGCGGCTAACTGGTTCATGGCGCAGGCCGCCTGTCAGGGCAATGGCGGCTATCTTGCCGTACCGAGCACCTCAACCGAGAACGCGCTTCTTGTCGCGCAGTTCAGTCCGGCGACCCCTTTATGGATCGGTGCGGCTGATACAGTCAAGGAAGGCAAGTTTACCTGGAAAGGCGGCGACGACGACGAGACGCAATTCTATCAGGGCCCGACAGCAGCTCCGACGACTTCGGGTCTTGTCGGTTACTGGAAAATGGATCAAAGCAGTGGATCGAGCATGCCGGATTCCTCAGGTAACGCTAATAACGCAACGCGTGGCAGCACTATTTATTGGGAACCCACCGGCGGTGTTTTCGGCGGTGCGGCCGATTTTGGTGATAACGATAACTATGCGACCGTTCCCGATGCGAACAGTCTCGACTTGACCTCGTTCACGATCGCGGCCTGGGTCAATGAATACGATAACGGCTGGATCATGGAAAAAGGAAATGACGGCGGAACCAGCGCATTCAATTATTATCTCTTCTTTGACGACGATAATATTCTGAAATGCGGATTTATAACCGGCACTACTTTCCACGAGCTGCAAGTACATGCGCCGGAAATCTGGGAATCATGGAAGCATGTCGCCTGTACTTTCGACAATACCTCACACGTCATGAATATTTATAATAACGGGACAGTGATAGCTACCGGTTACTTCCCTTATACGCCAAGCGTGAACAGTACGCCTTTATGGATCGCCAGAAGCGGTAACTGGAATAAGGGTACGATCAGTGCGTATCTGGACGAGCTGCGTCTTTACAACCGCGCGCTCTCGACCGCCGAGATTCAAAATATCGTCCTCGCGACCAGCCCGACCGCGGGTGTGACGGCAGCCGCCATTCCGGGTATGTATTCGAACTGGAGCGCCAGCTCGCCTGACGATGCCAGCAATAATGAAGACTGCGTTATCTATGATTCCACATCTACGTGGAACGACAAGCCTTGTTCGTCGTCTTATAATTATCTTTGCGAAAAAGATAAAACTTCGCCGCATGACATCACGGCGATCGGTTACCAGTCTCTGAAAAACAATATAGCGCCGTTCAATACCATGGTTGGCAACTCGTCAGGTCTTGCCAACACGACCGGTATTTACAACACCGGTGTCGGCTATCAGGTTTTAACCGCGAACACGACCGGCAGCTTCAACACGGGCGCGGGCGACCGTGCTTTGAGCACCAACGTCACGGGCAGCAACAACACCGCGGTCGGTATGCAGGCCTTGTCCACGATCAAGGGCGATAACAATACTGGTGTCGGTTATCAGGTCATGATGAGCGCCGGCGTATCGTCGCAAAAAAATACAGCCATCGGATATCAGGCTCTCAAAGGCGGCGCGAGCGCAGATTTCTCAAGTAATACAGCGCTTGGATATCAATCTCTGACCGCGTTGACGACAGGCAGTAGCAATACGGCGATCGGCGACAGTACGGCACCATTAATCACAACGGGCGCTTACAATACGATCGCCGGCTATCAGGCGATGAAAGCAGCGACAGGCGCAAGCTCAAGAAACACGGTTGCCGGGGATAATGCCCTTGCAGGTTCGGCTGCGATCAATGACAGCGTCGCGATCGGTTACCAGTCGCTGAAAGCTGCGACGGGAAGCAATAACACGGCGGTCGGTTATCAGTCGCTGCTTGCCAATACCACAGGTGCGGGCAATACAGCGGTCGGTTATTTCGCGCTGCGCGTCAATACGACCGGTAGCAATAACACGGCGATCGGTTATGACTCAGGCCCGACGACCGCGGCTCTGAGTAATACGACGACAGTCGGCAATACGGCGCAGACGGCGGCAAGCAATGCGGTCGTCATCGGGAATTCAAGCGTTACCGTCGTCGCTGGCTCGGCCTCGCCGACTTCGCCGAGCGATCGCCGTTTGAAAAAAGATATTCAGCCTTCAGACCTCGGTCTTGAATTCATCATGAGCCTGAAACCGGTTTCCTACCGTCTCAAAGACGGTAACGGTCGCCTCGATTACGGGTTTATTGCACAAGATATCGAAAAATCGCTCGATGGGCGTATCACCAATATGATTACCCGCCAGAACGACAAGGAAGGCACTTATAAATTCAGATATAACGATCTGATCGCGCCAATGGTCAAGGCGATCCAGGAACGTCAGGCGATCATCGATGATCTGAAACGCCAGATCGAGGAACTGAAGTCCGAGAATTTCTGCACGCAGGAGGCACCGAATGGCAAATAGATTGCGCCAGTCAGGAAATGTCTTCTTCGCGCTGATGGGCGCGATCGCGGTCGCAGGTATTTTAAGCTACGGCGTGAATTCCTATATTCGCGGTCCGTTGAAGACCGCTGTCAAGATGACGAAACAGGATGCAGCCGAGTCGCAAATGAACATCGCGGGCCAGCTATCGGTGATGAGTGCGGCTGCCGTTACGGGTAACGGCGATTGCGACTCGGATGGTTACACGGAGCCGCTTGAATGGCGCGATGCCGGATCCTTGCCGAAACCGACGGGCGGCGGACTGATTCCGAATGCAATTGGCGTGAAGAAAACCGACCCGTGGGGAACGCAATACGGCTATTGCGCCTGGGATGCCGGACCTATCACGCTCAATGCCGGCTGTCAGGCGACAAGTCCGGGCACCAATATGCGGCTTGAGGGCGCGAATTCGCTGGATTATCCGGTCGTCGCGATTATTTCCGCCGGACCCGACCGCATCTTCACCACGACCTGCCGCAATTTCTCGACTGGTGCCGATCGCGCCGACCAGAATAATAACGGCGTGCTGACCGATGCCGGAGATCGTGAGCTGGTCAGCAAAGCGAATACGACAGATGACGATATCATCATGAAATATACCTACACGACGGCAATGGCTTCGTCGGGCGGGTTGTGGATCCTGAAATCCGGAGATAATACGACGGCAACGATCGATAAAAACATCGAGGCGCAGAACGGTACTTTCTCAGGTATCGGCCGGTTCTCGAGCCTGGAAGCTTCGACAACCGATTATCTCGACTTTATCAGCGGCCTCAAGCTTGCCGGGCCGGCTGTGGTCACCGCCTGTAACTCAGCTGCCAAAGGCGTGCTGCGGCTTAATGCGAGCGCGACCACGATCGAGATGTGTGACGGGATTAACGCATGGGTAACGGCGATCGGCGGCGACGGTTCCGTCACAACGCCCGCCCCAGTCATCACCGGCCGCCCGGCGGATTGTAGCGGGCTTGGCACGCATAGCTATAACGATACAACGACCGGTCAATGTTATTATGCCATCGACGGCGCGTATACGTATGCCGCCGCAGAAGCTGCCTGTGAAGCGGACGATGCCCATCTCGCCGTCGTCACATCGAGCGATATCAACACGATCATACGCGCCTGGGGCGGAAATCGCTGGTACGGTATGGACGATACCGGCACCGAAGGAACCTGGATATATAAATACGGACCCAACGCAGGAACGCAATTCTGGAGCGGCAACGGATCGGGGAGCGCTGTGGGCGGGGCCTATACCAACTGGCATTCCGGCGAGCCGGACGGCGGTTCGGGTGAAAACTGTCTGATGAATAATTACTCCAACTGGGATCAATGGGTCGACTACCCTTGCGGCAACACGACGGATGCCGTCTGTGAGAAAGAGACGAATATTGCGGGAGGCTTCGACGATCTTTCGGACGCGATCGCCAATTACACAACAAATAATTTCTTTGTCGGCAGCGAGACGGCCAATGACAGCGTTACAGGCACCAAGAATACGCTGCTCGGGATAAAAGTCGGCACCGCTCTGACGACCGGCAGCGAGAATTCCCTGTTCGGTGAACAGACAATGTATAATGTGCTGACAACCGGATCGCACAATACGATTATCGGTTCATATGCTTATGAATTCTCAGCCGGTTCTTACAACACCAGCTTCGATACAGCGGTCAACCAGTGGACACCTGGTTCCGCCACGAATTACAACACCTCGATCGGTAAAGGCATAGCCAACTATAACGGTACATACAGCGTGTCGCTCGGTCCGGATTCACTGAACGGTTCGGGTGCCGCGACGGGTTCTTATAACGTCTCCGCCGGTAACTATACGGCCAACGCGTTGACGACAGGAGCTTATAACGTATTCCTGGGCGGCGGGGCCGGTGAGACCGTGACGACTGGATCGTCAATGGTCGGGATCGGTAACGATGCCCTGCATAACGTCACCACGACCGGCGCAAGCGGCGTGGTCGCGATCGGTGAGGATTCACTTTATAATCTGAACGGCGGCAGCACGACAGTGACCGGTGTCGGGCACGGTGCCATGTATAGCGACGGTACATTGAGCAGCGCCAATTCGACCGCCATCGGCTCCGGCGCGATCGACAGTCTGACAAGCGGCGCAAGTAATACGGCGATCGGGAACTATGTTCTCTCTGACGTAACGACAACGGCCGGCAGTACGGGCATCGGCCACCACGCGCTCGATAGCAATACCAAAGCCGGCCAGACGGCGGTCGGCCAGATGGCGTTGAATGCCGCAAACGCCAACTACGAAACGGCGATCGGAAGCTATGCGGGTATGCAACTGAGCGGCGGCGCGAGCAATACGCTTGTCGGCTATGGCGCTATGGCCTATCCCGACAGTAGCGGTAGTAACGTCATCATCGGTGGCATTACCGTGAATGACGACTCGGCAACCTATACCGGCAACGTATCAGTGGGCGGTCTGAGATCTCTGTCGACGAGCGGATCGAATATCGCGATCGGGATGTATGCGCTCGATGCGTCCACCACGTCGGATAAGAACGTGGCGATCGGCGCTTATTCCCAATATGCCGGGACCAGCACGAGCGGCAACACCTCGATCGGCTATGAGGCGCTCCGGGTCAATACCGGCACCAAGAATACGGCGGTTGGCCATGATGCGCTGGTTGCCAATACGAGCGGCGGTTCCAATACGGCGGTCGGATCGCTGGCGCTTCGCTATAACACGACTGGCAGCACCCTGACCGGGGTCGGTTATGACGCAGGCCCTGCGAGCGGCAGCACCGGCCTTTCCAACTCCACCGCGATCGGCAACGGCGCACAGTTCTCAGCCAGCAACTATGTACGTGTCGGCAACACCAGCATCACGACCATTACCGCGAAAGTCGCCTATGCGGCATCGAGCGATCGTCGCCTGAAGAAAGATATCCTGCCAAGCGATCTCGGCCTCGAGTTTATCATGAGCCTGAAACCCGTTGTCTATCGAATGAAACAGGGTAATGGTCGCCTCGATTACGGGTTCCTGGCGCAGGATGTCGAAGAATCACTCGACGGGCGCATCGCGAACATGGTGACGCGTCAGAATGACGAGATAAAAACATACCAGATGCGTCAAGCGGATCTGATGGCCCCGATGGTTAAAGCCATCCAGGAGCAGGATGAAACCATCAAACGCCTCAAGGCGAAGATCGCCGCGCTTAAAGAGCAGCGTTGCCAGAAAGGAAATGTCCAATGACAAAACTTCCTTTTAGAGCTCGCGCTTCAGAGGCTGGAAATATCATCGTCGCGATTTTCGGCGCGGTCGCGATGGTTGGCATCGTGGGCGCGGGCGTGATGACCTTTATGAAAGGTCCTGTTCAATCGGCGATCACCGCCAATAAGAGCAGCACGGCACAGTCGCAGATGGCGATCGCGGGCGAGGTCGCCATTCTCTCCGCAACGAATGCGACGGGTGGCGGCGATTGTGACGGTGACGGCTATGTCGAACCGCCGGAGTGGCGCGTTGCTGTCGCGCCAGCCACCGCACCGACGGGCGGCGGCCTTATTCCGAACTCGATCGGTGTGACCAAGAAAGATCCATGGGGAACTGATTACGGCTATTGCGCCTGGGACCACGGCACTTCTGTCTTAAGCGCCGGCTGTCAGTCCACGCCGGGAACGGACAAACGCCTCGAAGGAACGAACGCGCAGATCTATCCGGTCATTGCGATCATCTCCGCTGGTCCTGATAAAACCTTCACGACGACCTGCCGTAATTTTTCGACAGGCACAGGACATGCCGACCAGAATAATAACGGCACCCTGACCGATTCAGGCGATCTGCCTCTCGTCAGCAAGGCTGCGACCACTGATGACGATGTCATTTTCACCTATTCATACGAAGGAGCTGTCGCTGCTTCGGGCGGATTGTGGGCGCTGAAATCTGGAGATGCGAACACGGCCTATCTCGCCAAAAATATCGAGGCCCAGTCGGCAAATTTCTCTGGTGTCGGCAAATTCGACCGGATTGGCGCAACAGGTAGCGATTTCCTCGCTCTCGCAAGCGGCCTTAAAATTCCCGATGGCAGCGTCGTGACTTTGTGTAACCTCGCCAATAAAGGCGTTCTTCGCCGCAGCGCTTCGGAACTGGCGCTTGAAATGTGTGACGGAGCCGGTACCTGGAATTCACTGACAGGTAGCGGTTCCGCTTATACAGGTACGGTCTATACGGATAATCCGAACGATATCGGCCTTGGTGCCGTCGACAGTCTCGACGCATTGACCGACGGGCGCACGCTTTACACGGGCGACGAACATTTATTCGGCGGTTCTGTGGCATGAAATGCGGCCTATGACGGCAGTGAAG
>JBEHYB010000029.1:0-24338 GCA_048498395.1 Pseudomonadota bacterium | reverse complement strand
GAATGAGAACAAAAGCAAAGCCGAAGAGCAGAGCGTGGCATAAGGCGGATTCATCTAAAATCTTCAAACCCCAGCTGATCAGCCTTGCCTTCGTTCAGGACGCGGCTGAAATCCAGCCGGACCAGAAAAAAACCATCGATGCCGAGATCCTGCCAAAAATGGATAAGGACAAGGCTTCCCGCCTCCAGATCCTTGCCTATGCCTCTCCATCCAAGGAAGGCCAGAGCAGCGCAAGACGTATTTCATTGGCAAGAGGCCTGTCTTTAAGGTCTTATTTGCTTGAAAAAGGCATAGAACCGGCCCGCATCGATATCAGGGCACTGGGCGAAAATACCAATGAAAAACCGATAGATAGAGTAGATTTGCTCATACTTAACTCTAAGTAGTTTTCTATCCCTTTGATGTGGATAACAGAAGGTTAGGCGGGCCTTTTGTTTGAATTATGCCCCGTCTACCCTCTAGAGTAACTAAATCCTTGGAAATACGAATGATCATCCGGTATATGTCTTCCTGAAGCATATACCTGTTATGGCAAAAATTGCCTGAAGCTTAATTTTTTAAAAGGTGTAAAATGGACGAACTCAATCAGAAAAAATCTCCTGCCGCTGCGATCGTTGCAGTCGTTGCTCTGGCCCTCATTATCGGTCTGGGCGGTTATGCGTACATGAAATCCAAATCCGCAGAAACAACACCACCGGCAGCAACTGAAGAAACCGCGCCTGCACCGACAGCCGAGACAACACCTCCGGCCACCGAAGAAAAACCACCTGTCGTTGTCGAGACAAAAAAACTCGATATCGCAGAACCAGAATCCCCGCCGCCATCCGCTTCCCTGACCGACCCGGTCGTCAAGGCGATGATGGTTCCGCGCACGCTGGGCGATGCCAACGCACCTGTCAAAATCACCGAGTACAGTTCCCTGACCTGTCCGCATTGCGGCGCGTTCCACCGCGACACGTTCGAAAAATTCAAATCCGAATTCATCGATACAAACAAGGTCCAGATCACCTTCAAGGAATTCCCGCTGAACCAGCCTGCGCTTGATGCATCCATGATCCTGCGCTGTATGCCTGGCGACAAATACGTCAACTTCATGACACTCCTGTTCCAGGAACAGGAAAAATGGGCATACAACGAGAAGTACAAGGATGTCCTGCGCCAGAACGCCAAACTCGGCGGCATGACCGACAAGGAATTTGACGACTGTCTTGCAAATAACACACTCAAGGAAGCCATCATCGGCGACATGAAAGCGGCAAGCGACAAGTACAAAGTCCAGTCGACACCTTCTTTCGTCATCGCCGGCGGCAAAACACTGGTTGGCAACCAGCCGCTGACAGCTTTTGAAGAAGCGATCAATGGAACTTCATCGACACCTGCGGCAACAGATGCAGCTCCGGCAGCTGCCGCGCCGGAAACACCTGCTGCGGCCCCGGCCGCACCAGCTGAAGAGCCAAAACCTGTAACCGATGAACCTGCTCCGCCGGCTGAATAAACCGCAAAAGCATACATCGTAAGAAATTGTAATTGAGCAAAAGAGTATAAACGCATGGCAAATTTCAGCCGCCTTCGCCTGACGGGATTTAAATCCTTCGTCGACAAGACTGATCTCGATATCAGCCCGGGCATGACAGGTATTGTCGGACCTAACGGTTGCGGCAAGTCCAACCTCGTCGAAGCCCTGTCATGGGTGATGGGTGAAAACTCTGCCAAGCGTTTACGCGGTTCAGGTATGGACGACGTTATCTTCAACGGTACATCGACCCGCCCGCAACGCAACTCTGCCGAAGTGTCGGTTGTTCTCGACAACGCCGATCGCACGGCTCCTGCCATGTTCAACAACACGGACGAGATCGAAGTCGTTCGTCGTATTGAACGCGATATGGGCTCAAGCTACTACGTAAACTCGAAACCGGTGCGCGCCCGTGATGTCCAGATGCTATTCGCAGATCTGGCCATTGGCGCTCACTCGACCGCGATCGTCTCTCAGGGCCGCATCGCCGCGATCATCAATGCGAAACCTGCCGAACGTCGCCAGATTCTGGAAGAATCCGCCGGTGTCTCAGGCCTGTATGTCCGCCGTAACGAAGCTGAAATTCGCCTGCGCGCCGCAGACAACAATCTCGCGCGCCTGCAGGACGTTCTCGCGAACTTAGAGACACAACTCGAAGCCCTGAAACGCCAGAGCCGTCAGGCCCGCCGTTACAAGGAAATCTCCGAAGGCATCAAGACGCTCGAGACATTGCTGGCACTCGCCGAATGGACCCACGCACAGGAATCCCAATCGAAGTCTCAGGCTTCGCTGTTGGAATCTGAAACTATCGTCGCCGAGCACACAGGCACGATTGCGACACTGACCCGCACGCAACTTGTGCAAGCGGAAGAAGTTCCACCGCTGCGCGAGAAACAGGCCGAAACCGCCGCTGCATGGCAGGCCCAGAATTTTGAACTCAAGCGCATCGATGATGAAGAACAACGCATCACCGCGCAGATCGAAGAAGCGACCACAGGCATCGCACAAGTTATTGCCGACAACACGCATGAACGCGACACTGCGGATGAAAACGCACTTGTTCTCGTTCGTATCGAACGTGAAGAAGCCGACCTCAAGGCGCAGGCAGGCACCGAACTTCAGGTTAAAATCCTGACGGATCTGAAAGACGAAGCTCAGGCACGCGTTGAAAAATATCAGGGCGAATACCAGGAATCCTTCGAGCAGTCAGCCAACAGCCGCGCAAGCCGCAACACGCTGCAATCCCAGATGAACAAGGATGAGGCACATCTCCAGAATATCCAGAACCGCTTGGAGAACCTGCGCGTCCAGATTGAAAACAAGAAAGCCGCGCGTGGTGAAGCAGTTTCGACCGAAGACATGTCGGCTGAAATTGAAAAACTTCAATCCGATCTGAATATTCACCGCGAAGAAGAGCAGAAAATCCGCGCAAATGTTGATGCGCTTCAGGCCGAGCTCGATGCAAAACGTCCCGCCCTTCAAAAGGCACAGGAAGTTCTGCAAAAAACCAAAGCCGAAATTAATGCTCTTGAATCGGTTCTGAATGCCGATACGCAACAAGGTTTCCGTCCGGTTCTCGAAGACATCAAGGCTGAAGAAGGTTTCGAAGCTGCGCTTGCGAAAGCTCTCGGCGATACGCTGATGGCCTCGACCGAAGCCGATGCGCCGATGACATGGGCCCCGCGCAATTCCGTCAACGCGCCGTCCTTCCCGTCAGGTGTCCAGGCCCTGCTGCCTAAAATTCATGCACCGGAAGCGCTGAAAACAGCGTTGAGCTTTATCGGCTACGTTGAAACAGCCGAAGACGGCGATGCAGCAGCCGCACAATTACAGGCAGGCCAGTCTATTGTCTCCCGTGACGGCGCTTACTGGCGTTGGGATGGTCTCACGATCCGCGCGAAAGCCGTTGATCGTAACGCCGTGCGCCTCAAAAACAAAAACCGCCTTGCTGAATTGCAGGCATTGCTGCCGGCGCAGGAAACCGAGGCACAGGAAACCCAGACCGCGCTCGATAAAGCCCGCGAAGACCTGAAATCAACAAAGGATACGCTTCAGCCGCAGGAACAGAAAACCCGCGAGACAGAACGTAATGTCAATAACCGTCGCAACGATCTGCAACGCACGATCGAGAAACAGGCACAAGGCGAGTCCGAGCTTCTGAAACTTGAAGAAGCGTTGATCCTTCTGCAGGACGATGCCGCCCGCCTCACTGCGACAGTTACGGCACATCAGTCTTCACTGCAGGCTTTTGACGATTCCTCTCTTGAGCGACTTGCTGAAGAAGTTGAGAAAAAACGCCAGTCGCTGCAGGCAGCTCAGGATGAATACCGCCAGGCTTCGACCGATCTCGAAGTTTATCAGCAGGATCAGCAACGCCGTTCGGGTCGCCTGCGCGCGATCGCCGACGAACGCGTCAACCTGCAAAACCGTTCGATCCGCGCGAAAGAGCGTATCAAGCAGCTTGAAGACCGTCAGGTTCAACTCAGCGCCAAACTTGAAGAATTAAAAAACAAGCCTGAAGAACTCAATCAGGCGCGCCTCAATCTTCTCGACAACCTCGCGTCGCTTGAGAACGCGAAGAATGCCGCATCCGATAAACTCGCGCAGGCAGAGATCGATCTCGACACGACAAACAAGGCCTTGAAAGAAGCCGAAGGCCTGTTGATGCAGGTTCGTGAAGAACGTGCCCGCCTTCAGGCGACTCTGGAAGCCGCAAGCGGCTCCATCGAAATCATCCGCCAGTCTATTCAGGATCAGTTCTCGCTTGAACCCGATCAACTGTGGGAACAATCGCAAATGACACGCGAGAAGCTCGATGCCGAGCCGATCGACCGTCTGCGCGGCAAACGTGATCGCCTGATCCGCGAACGCGACGGCATGGGCCCAGTGAATTTGCGCGCCGACGTTGAATCACAGGAAGTCGAGCAAAGTCTCGGCACGCTGATTCAGGAACGCAACGACCTTACACAGGCGATCGAAGAACTGCGTCAGGGCATCCAGAAACTGAACAAGGAAGCGCGCGAGCGTTTGATGTCCGCGTTCAACACGGTCAATGAACACTTCAAAGTGCTGTTTACACAGTTGTTCGGTGGCGGCGCGGCTCACCTCGCTTTCATTGAATCCGACGATCCTCTTGAAGCGGCTCTCGAAATCTTTGCGCAACCTCCGGGCAAATCGCTGCAATCCCTCTCCCTGCTTTCAGGCGGTGAGAAGACACTGGCCTCGACCGCGCTCCTGTTTGCGATGTTCATGACCAACCCGGCCCCGATCTGCGTCCTCGACGAGATTGACGCGCCTCTTGACGACGCAAACGTCGACCGCGTCTGCACGGCACTTGAGCAGATGGCAAAATCCGGCAAGACCCGCTTCATCGTCATCACGCACCATCGTATGACAATGGCCCGCATGAACCGCCTCTATGGCGTGACCATGTCGGAACGCGGCGTGTCGCAGCTGGTATCGGTTGATCTGCAAGGCAAACTGGATTTCCTCGAAGCGGCTGAATAACATTTCAAGCTTCACCAAATGTTGAAACTTGGTCGCTCAGAAAATTCTCCCTTATTGATCGCACCTAAATGGCCGCGAAATTTCGTGTACGTTTCCGATGCTGCTTATCAGGCACTTCTATCGGCTCAACATAAGCTCGCCGAACATCAAATTCAGCTTGTACTGAAGAGAGGATTTGAGCCCGGTGGAATTGCCATGCAGAAATTTAGAACCGTTTTAAGAAGAACCGGCGCTCACCTGTTTTGCTTCCTATATCCATCAAGGCGCAATGAAACGGCTGGAATTTTCTCGGCCAATGGGCATGACAAAGACGGAAACTCTGTCGATATAGCTATCATCACAGCTAACAGCAGGCTAAAAATTCTGCCCTATGGCGTGTTTACGTCCGCAATCGCGGTTCGTAAAAACATAGAAACCCATCATTGGATTCTGGATCTTGTTTGGAGCCACTTAAGACAGGCTGGATTTGCCATTCATTCCAATAGAACCGAAGCGCTTCAGATCCATTGTGATTATAATCCTCAAAACACCGTCATTCCGGCGAAAGCCGGAATCCAGTAGCCCGGAACAATTTCCTGGATCCCGTTTTTCAACGGGATGACGGGAAAAATTTCGCTGTGATCACTGTGGCCGCTGTGGTTAAACTACCCCCATGACCGACAATCTTAATGACCTCCAGACCCGAATCCAGCAGGCCAAGGCCGAAACCACGGCTGAAATTCAGGCTAAAAAAGCCGCCGATTCTGCCAAACGGGGCGGCATGGATACCGGCATCCGGGCCGTAACCGACCTGATCGGCACGCCGATTGTCTGCGGGGCCATCGGAATGGGGTTTGACAGCTGGTTCTCGACCAAGCCGGTTTTCTTTATTTTACTGGCTGTTTTGGGCCTGATTACAGGCTTCTGGAACCTGTCCCGCCTCATGAACGGAAATGATTCCTCCGTGGGCTTTAAACGGTTGCAAAAAAAAGAAAAAGAAGGTAAATAAGCGCAACTTTCGGGGAATAAAATAGACACTTAAAAAGAGGTTGCACCGTGGCAAATCCGATGCATCAGTTTGAGATCCATCCGCTTTTCACACCTATCGAGGTGGGAGGCATGGATCTATCCTTTACCAATTCATCCCTGTGGATGGTCATCGGTGTTCTGGCTTCCGTTATTTTCTTCACACTGGCTACCAGATCTAAATCGCTGATCCCTGGCCGCCTGCAGGTTATGGCCGAAGGCGCTTATGAATTCGCCGCCAACCTGATCACCGACAATATCGGCGCGCACGGCAAGGAATACTTCCCGCTCGTGTTCTCCCTGTTCCTGTTCGTCCTCACCGGTAACATACTGGGCATGATCCCGTACTCATTTACCTATACGAGCCACCTGGCCGTCACCGCCGCGCTCGCCATGATGATCTTCTTTATCGTCGTCGTGATCGGTATTTTCCGCCACGGCACACATTTCTTCAGCCTGTTCGTGCCGAAAGATGTGCCGATCTGGATGCTGCCCCTCGTCGTGCTGATCGAGTTCATCTCGTTCCTTTCGCGCCCTATCACGCTTTCCGTCCGTCTTTTCGCCAACATGGTTGCCGGACACGTTATGCTCAAAGTTATCGCTGGCTTTGCGATCATGTTCGCAACTGTCGGCGGTGCCGCCTGGATCGGCACGATATTCCCGGTCGCCATGAATATCGTCATGATCGGATTTGAATTCTTTATTGCCTTTATTCAAGCGTATGTCTTTGCAGTTTTGACCTGTATCTATCTCAAGGACACGATTGAAATTGATCACTAAAAGAACCCAAAACTAACACTGAACTTAATCTAACTCTAAAAAAGGAAACTAAAATGGATCTCGCAACAGTCAAAATTCTCGCAGGCGCAATCGCACTTCTGCCACTTCTCGGCATCGGTATCGGCCTCGGCCTGATTTTCGCTTCTTACAACGAAGCCCTTGCCCGTAACCCAGGCGCTGCTGACCTCCTGAACAAAAAATTCATGTTCATGTTCGCGGTTACTGAAGCTCTCGCGATTTTCGCGCTTCTGATCGCTTTCTACCTCGTGTTCGCATAAGACGAAAGTTACAGAACCAGAATGAGCCGCATACCGTTACATATCTCCGCTTTTATTTTCGCGTCCCTGCCTTCGCTGGCATGGGCAGAAGAAGCTGCGCCTGTTGAAGGCGCCGCTCCTGCGCATGAAGGTGGCGGTCTGCCGCAGTTCAATACCCACACATGGCCGAGCCAGATCTTCTGGCTCGTCGTGACCTTTGGTTTCGCCTATTTCTTTTTCTCAAAACTGATCCTGCCAAGCATGACTTCTACCCTGACCGCCCGCGCCGATAAAATCAGCGGCGATATCAAGGCAGCGGAACACATGTCTCATCAGGCCCAACTGGTAAAAGACAATTACGAATCCGAACTGAAAAAGGCATCGGGCAAAGCCTCTGCCGACATGAAGGAAATCGACGAAGCGGCAAAAGCCAAGCTCGCGGCATCCCTTCAGGCTTTCCGCGACAAGTCGCAGGCTGAAATCTCCAAGGTTGAACAAAGCATCGAGAAATCGAAAGCTGTCGCCATGGAAGACATGCAGAAGATCGCGGCCGAAATCGCAGCACAGGCAGCACAGAAAATTGCAGGCATCCCGGCGGATTCAGCACAGGCTGAAAACGTCGTGCGTTCCCTGAAAAACAAGGCAGCATAAAATGGCCAATTTATTTTTCACAGATCCAGCCATCTGGGTAGCAGTATCCTTCACAATCTTCGCCATCGCCGCCTTTGTCTTCGGCCGCAAGATCCTGTTCAAGACGCTCGATGACAAGATCGCTGCGATCCGCAATGAAATCGTGACCGCCGAGAACCTCCGTAACGAAGCGCAAAAACTTTTGATTGAATACGAAGCCAAGCAAAAGGCCGCCCAGTCCGAAGCGCAGAAAATGATCGAGAACGCCAAAATTCAGGCCGCCGATCTGCACAAACGCGCCGATCAGGAATTGACCGAGACAATGGCTCGCCGCGAAAGCATGCTGAAAGAACGTATTCAGCGCATGGAAGAAACGGCTGTCGACGACATCCGCCGCTATGCCGCCGATCTCGCAATCTCCGCGACAGCAGAGATTATCGCGCAGAAACTCGATCAGGCATCTGCAAGCCGCCTGACAGATGCATCTATCCGCAAAGTCTCTGAAAATTTGAATTAGCCTTCCCTTTTTGTCATTACCCGGCTTGTCCGGGTAATCCATTGATTGCCCGAATAAATCGGGCAATGACGGATAAGTATTTATTTGATACTCTTCCATTCATGACCTCGCTTATCGAAACTCTCGGACAATCCGCCCGCAAAGCCAGCAATCGCCTTGCCGCCCTGCCCGATGATGTCATCTCAAAAGCTCTTCTCTTCATCGCGAGCGAGATCGAAAGACGCAACGACGAAATCATAACAGCCAATAAACGCGATCTAGATGAAGCTATTGCCAAGAAGCTTTCCGATGCTCTGACCGATCGCCTGACACTGACGAAAGACCGTATCGCAGCCATTGCCGCGAGTGTCGCTGTCATTGCAAGACTTCCCGATCCTGTCGGCAGGAAACTTGCCGATATCACCCGTCCCAACGGGCTCAAAATCTCGCGGGTTTCTGTGCCGCTCGGCGTGCTCGGGATTATTTATGAATCCCGCCCGAACGTCACTGCCGATGCGATCGCCCTTTCCCTGAAAGCGAAGAACTGCGCCATTCTGCGCGGCGGCTCCGAGGCTTTGAATTCGAACCTCGCTTTGTTCTCGATTTTTGAATCCGCCCTGCGCGATTTCGGAATCCCCGACGGCGCGATCGGCCTCGTCAAGGATACCGACCGCCAGCATGTCGGCGATATGCTCGCCGCTTCCGACTATATCGACGTGATCGTGCCGCGCGGCGGCAAGAGCCTGACCGAACGCGTCATGCGCGAGGCCAGAATGCCGGTCTTCGCTCATCTCGACGGGATCGTGCATGTCTATATCCATGCCTCCGCCGATCCTGATATGGCGCGCAAAATCGTGCTCAATGCCAAGATGCGCCGCACCGGCATTTGCGGCGCGGCTGAAACCCTGCTCATCGACAAGAATTTCCCCATCGGCTATGCAAAGCTGATAATTGCCGACCTGATGAAAGCCGGCTGCACCATTATTGGTGACGAAACCATTCAGGGCTTCGATCCAGCCATTCTAAAAGCTGACGAGTCCGACTGGTCGACCGAATATCTCGACAGCAAGATCAGCGTCAAAATAGTGCCTGATTTTGAAAGCGCCGTCGAACATATCAACCATTACGGCTCACATCACACGGACTCAATCATCGCCGAAGACAAAGATCCCGTTCAATACTTCCTTCAGCATGTGGACAGCGCCATCGTCATGCATAACGCGTCAACCCAGTTCGCCGATGGCGGTGAATTTGGCATGGGCGCTGAAATCGGTATCGCGACCGGCCGTTTTCATGCGCGCGGTCCCGTCGGCGTGGAACAACTCACCACCTATAAATATATAGTCGAAGGTGATGGCCAAACCCGTGCCTAAAACTCCCGGCAGATCGCTTCCGCGCAAACTCTCTCCTCAATTGTGGAAAGGATTGCGCATCGGACTTCTCGGAGGCTCGTTCAATCCTTCCCATGAAGGCCATATCCATGCGAGCGAGATCGCGATGAAAGCCCTCGACCTCGATGAAGTCTGGTGGCTTGTGTCACCGGGAAATCCTTTGAAAAACAATAGCGGCCTTCCTGCATTGGAGCTGCGCATAGAAAATGCGCGCAACCTCAATTCAAACCCCGCTATCGTCATTTCAGGAATTGAGAAGGATTTCGGCACGCGCCGCAGCCTCGACACGATCACCGAGCTCAAGAAATATTTTCCGCAGACTGAATTCGTGTGGATCGCCGGCACGGATATCGCCTTTGAAATGCACCGCTGGCATCGCTGGAAAGAGCTCCTGAATTTGCTGCCGCTCGCCTTCGTCGGCCGCCCGACGCGTTTTGGATTGACGCGCAAGAACGCGCTGCGTGAGCTCGCTTCGGTGAAGCATATTCACCTGCCGCACGGCGCGCGGCCCGCCTTCGAGCCTCAAACGGTTTTCTGGCTTTCAGGCCATAAACTCAATCCTGTTTCCTCGACGAAACTGCGTGGCATCGCACTTGCAAAGTAGCTGTTTGCAGAAACTGACTAGTGAGAGTAAAATAGGAATATGAGCATGAGTCTTTACCCTAAAGACACTCCGGAGGCGCATTGATCAAATCAATCGCATCGATTTCTTTAAACTTAATCAATCACTTAGCATATTTTCTGCGGGAATTCTTGCTGATACCGGCAGGAAAACCTATATTCATTTATCCACACAGCGAAAGGAAAGTAAGCCCTGGCAACCTCAAAGCACCCTAAAACCCCAGTGACAACGGGTTTAATGCAATCAGTCGACCTTAAAAACCTGATCGAAAAGATCCTCGACGAAAGCAAAGCTGAAGATATTGAAATCATCGATCTGCGCGGCCAGTCCTTCATCGCCGACTATATGATCATCGCCAGCGGTCAATCCTCGCGTCAGGTTGTCGGCTTCTCGACAAAACTTAAAGACAAGCTCCACGAATACGGCATTAAGATTAAATCCGAAGGCGCGACACAGGGCGACTGGGTCGTCGTCGATGCCTATGATGTAATCGTTCACCTCTTCCGCCCGGAAGTCCGCGATTTTTACGCCATCGAAAAAATGTGGCGCACCGAACCGGAACGCCTCGTCTCGGCAGCCAATTAAGCTCACAATAATTCTGTCATCCCCGCGAAAGCGGGGATCTCTCTTTCTGCGCCGGGATTCCCGCTTTCGCGGGAATGACAAGATTGTTATAAGTTTATCCATGTTCAGAATTGATGTCGTCGCAGTCGGAAAGCTCAAAAAAGGCCCATGGTATGATCTTCAGGAAGATTATGCCGGGCGACTGAAATGGCCTCTGACCATCCATGAAGTCGAGAGCAAGATCACCAACGATCCAAAGAAACAGCAGGAAGAAGAAAACAAGCTTATCCTGTCACGTCTCGACACCAAATCGTTTATCATTGCTTTAGATGAACGCGGCGACGGGCTGCGATCCCTTGATTTTTCTCATACACTGGAAAAACTCCGCAACAATGGTGAAGACCGCCTGACTTTTATGATCGGTGGAGCGATGGGATTTTCCGACGAAGTACGTAACCGCGCAAATATTCTGCTCAGCTTCGGCCAGCAGACCTGGCCCCATATGATGGTTCGCACGATGCTGCTTGAACAAATTTACCGCGCCCAGCAGATCATGGCTGGCCATCCCTATCACAAGGAAGGCTAGATAATGAGAATTTTTCTTTTTCTATTACTGACGCTTTTCGCTTTTCCCGTTCACGCCGAAAGTAAAAAAGAAACCTTGAAACAGATCGAAGAACGCGTCGCGGCTGAAAAAGCCAAGCAGGACGCGATCAACGACAAGATGCAGAACCTTCAGAAAGACATGAAGGGGCTTAAAACCGACCTTATCAAGACCACAGGCCTTGTGCAGCAGCATGAGCAGGAACTCGGCGGATTAGAGAAAAAGCTCGGCGATCTGACAGGCAACAAGAAAGAAATCACCGCGAGCCTGAATGCCGACAGAGAATCCCTTGCCGAGCTGATTACCGCCCTTGAACGTATCCGCCGCCTGCCACCTGAAGCCCTGATCGCACGTCCGGGCGCGCCGCTTCAGACCGCGCAAGCCGCTGTAGTTCTTGGTGCCATCATGCCTGAACTTAATCGCCGCGCGGAAGCTTACAAAACCAAACTCGATAAACTGCAATCGATTGAAGAAGATCTCGCCAGCAATAAGACAAAATTGCAGACAGCGTCTGAAAAGCTGAAAGAAAATCAGGAAAAGATGGAAGCGCTGATGGCCGATCGCCAGAAAGCGCTGCTTTCAACCAAATCCGAATATGACGATCAGGAAAAAGCCGTCGCCAGCCTGTCACAACAGGCAAGCGATCTTAAGGACCTGATTGCGAAACTGGAAACAGCCCAAAAGAAAAAGACCGCGCCGGCGGAACCAACCGAAGGCAAACGCCGTAAGAACCCGGTCGATGAAAGCAAACTGGGCTCAAGCCTGGCCTCGCTGGGCAATGCCCGCCTGCCAGTTTCCGGAATCATTGAAGTCAAATTCGGCCAACCGGATGCCCTGGGAGCTGAAAGTGAAGGCCTGCACATAAAATCCAGGCCCGGGGCAGTCGTCGTATCGCCCATGAAGGGGGTTGTCAGATATGCCGGACCGTTTAAGTCATATGGCAGCATTGTCCTGATCGAACATAAAAATAATTACCACAGCCTTATTGCAGGTTTAGGGAGAATTGATACAGTGGTCGGGCAAAGCGTTGATGCTGGTGAACCATTGGGAACATTGGGGGGATCATCAGGTTCGACCCCATCTTTATACTATGAACTTCGATATAACGGACAACCTATCAACCCCGCTCGCAAATTCGCCGATTTAGGCTAAAAATTCATCTGAAACTTTTGGAGATTTCATGTTTCGTAACTGTCTGATTGCTCTTGCTGCCACCGTCCTCGCCATCTCCGGGATCGCCTATGCCGAAGAGCAGAAAGCTCAACCTCAACAGGAAGAACAACAGAAGCCCGCGATTAAAGTTACACCTCCCGTCACTGACACATCTGACGATGCTTCAGCTGACAAAAAAGGTAAAATGACCACCGATCCGCAGGAAACATACAAACAGCTCAACCTGTTTGGTGACGTATTTGAACGCGTACGCGCGCAATATGTCGATGAAGTCTCGGACGAACAACTGATCGAATACGCCGTCAATGGTATGCTCTCAAGCCTCGATCCTCATTCATCCTATCTGAACGAAAAAGATTTCGATGATATGCGCGTCCAGACCAAGGGCGAATTCGGCGGGCTCGGCATCGAAGTCACGATGGAAGAAGGCCTTGTTAAGGTCGTCTCCCCTATCGATGATACGCCAGCTTCCAAAGCCGGCATCAAGGCTGGTGATTATATTACCCACCTCGATGGCAAGCCTATCCTCGGCATGACCCTTGCCGACGCAGTTGAGAAAATGCGCGGCAAAGTCGGTGCACCGATTGAAATCACCGTTCACCGCGAAGGCGTAACTGAGCCTTTGAAATTCAAAATGAACCGCGATGTCATCAAGATCAAGGCGGTGAAATCCCGTATTGAAACGAACGATATCGGCTATATCCGTATCACGACTTTCAACCAGAATACTTTTGATGGCCTCAAATCCGCGATCGAAAAAATCCAGAAAGATTCAAAAGGCAAGGTTGCGGGATATATTATCGATCTTCGCAACAACCCGGGCGGTCTTCTTGATCAGGCGATCGCCGTCTCTGACGCTTTCCTCGATAAAGGTGAGATCGTCTCGACACGCGGCCGCGATCCTAAAGACATCAAACGCGACAACGCGACACCGGGCGACCTGACCAATGGTCTGCCAATCGTCGTGCTGATCAATGGCGGCTCGGCTTCCGCAGCCGAGATCGTGTCGGGCGCGCTGCAGGATCACAAACGCGCCATTCTGATGGGAACACGCTCTTTTGGTAAGGGCTCCGTCCAAACTGTCGTGCCGCTGCCGGGCCATGGCGCGATGCGTCTGACAACGGCGCGTTACTTCACGCCGTCAGGCCGCTCCATTCAGGCGAAAGGCATCGAGCCGGATATTCTGGTCGAAGCCGCCAAGCTTGAGAAAATCGACGAGCAGGGCTACCACGAGGAAGACCTCAAAGGCGCGCTTGCCAACCCTGACGTGAAGAAAGTCATTCAGATTGAGAAGAAATCTGAAGCAGATGAAGCTGCGAAAAATGGCACAGCTAAACCTGACGATGCCTCGAAAGACGGTGATGTCTCCGCCAAACTCTCCAAAGAGTCCGAAGACGATTACCAGATCGCCCGCGCTGTCGACCTGCTGCACGGCCTCGCTCTCTACAGCAAAAAGGATCAGTAACGCATGAATGCGGGGGCGCTGACACGGCATATTGATGATTACTATTTATCACTCAAGACGCTTCGTTATGCCCTCGCCTCGTTACTAACCCTGGCCGTCGCCGTAATCATTCTGGCCGGATTTCTTGGTACGCCGCCATTGCGCGGGCCGCAGACAATCGTTTCGCTCCAGTCGGAAAAAACGGTCGCCGTTAATTCCGGCGATCTGAACCAGCTTGACCTGAAAACGCCACCGCCCGCTCCACCATCCCCGGCAATCGTCACAGATGCAGGAAAACCCCAGCCTCACGATATCGAGGATGCAATTGCCGGCCTGCATGAAGCGACACCTTACGGCCTCGCGCCCGTCGTTCGCGTCGAAGATCACATGACCGCTTTCCGCGCTTATGCGTCTCCGTTTACGCCGGCGGTGGATACGAAAGGCACCGTCTCTTTCGTGATGGTCGATTTCGGCCTCTCCGATAAAATCTCGCAATCGGGCATTACCGATCTGCCGTCCGCCGTGACTTTCCTTTTGGATACGAATGCAAAGAACGCGCAGAAATGGACTTCGGACGCGCGCAGATACAGCCACGAAGTGTGGGTGTCCCTGCCACTCCAGACGAACGATTACCCGCAGATCGATACCGGCCCCAAAACGATCATCGCCAACATGGACCCGACGGAAAGCAATAAACGCCTGCTGCAGACGCTTGGCGTATCGACAGGTTATGCAGGCGTTATCATCAATAACGCAAATGCTTTTGCTTCGCTTAAGGACCAGCTGCAAAAAGTGCTGGCCTCCGTCTCGGCCCGCGGCCTTGCCATCGCGCAATCGGACCCCGCGGACAAGTCAACGTCCGACATGGCCGCCGCGATCAATGCGCCATTTACGCAGAACAATACGTGGATCGCACAGATTTCTTCGGAGAAAGATTTGCAGACGAAATTTATCGATATTGAATCCTCCGCCGTGAAGAATAAAAAGATTGTTGTTTTCTTCCGTCCTTACCCGGCCACGATCAAAGCCATCCAGAATTTCGCCAAAGACAGCGCAAGCCGGGGCATCCAGCTCGCGCCATTATCGGCGACCATCAAATAATGTCATCCCCCGCAGTGAACAAAATTTTCTAGATGCCCGCGCGAAGACAGGCATGACAAAGAAGGATTAAATGACGGATCTATCAAAACTTCCCTATCGCCCCTGCGTGGGTCTGGCGATCTTTAATGCGCGCGGGCAGGTTCTGGTCGCCGAGCGCCTCGACAACAATACCGCCTGGCAAATGCCGCAAGGCGGGATCGACGACGGCGAAGATTTAACGACCGCCGCTTATCGCGAAATGCTGGAAGAGATTGGCACCAATAAAGCCGAAATTCTTGAAATACTGGATACGCCATTACTTTACGACCTGCCACCGGAATTGCTTGGAAACCTCTGGGGCGGGAAATATCGCGGCCAGATCCAGACATGGATCGCGCTGCGCTTCACCGGCGAAGATAGCGACATCGATCTCAACGCCCACGACCCCGCCGAATTCTCCCGCTGGCGATGGGTCGATCTGCCGCAAATCGTAGACTTGATCGTGCCGTTCAAGCGCGATACATACGCAAAACTCGTCACTGCATTTTTGAAATATACAATCTGATGTACCGTATCCTTACGCCAAACTACGACAAACATAATCCTGTCCAACGCTGGAATTTACCGGACCGTGTATTTTTTGCCTGCGGCGCATGCCATATTCTGGCGCATGCTTTTCTTGAAAAGAATGGTCTTGAAAGCGGTAAGCCTGTGTGGATCAAGCCCGCCCCCGGTCACACGGGAAATCATGTCTATATCGATGGCGGCGAATGGATTTTCGATTATCATGGTTACACAGGAAAAGAAAAATACCTCGCCCATACATTCAATAAGGCCCGGCACTTCTGGCCCGGCTGGAACGCAGAACTTATAGAGATAAAGCCAGAAGCGCTGACATCCGAGCCACTCTCAAAAACTTATGACGGACTATGGTTGATGGAACCGGGGCAATTCCTTCACAACGCCCTCCCGCGAGCCAGAGATTATCTGTCCCGATTTCCCGATCCGGTTTAACTACCGTCATACCGGCGAAAGCCGGTATCTTTATATCATTGAGAAGAACTTAAAAAGATCCCGGCTTTCGCCGGGATGACATTTTTATGATTAAGGGTTCATCGGCGACCAGGCGGGGTCGGAGGCATCGCCCGGGGTTTTGAGCTTGCGCTCGTTAAAGCCTGTCAGGTCGATGCTATAGAGACCCGCCGTATTACCCTGCTCACGGAAGAACGCAATCACGCGGCCATTCGGCGCCCAGGTCGGGCCTTCCATGTGATAGCCGTTGGTGAGCAGGCGTTCGCCCGATCCGTCAGGACGGACAACGCCGATATAGAACTGGCCTTTATACATTTTGGTGAAAGCGATCAGATCGCCGCGCGGCGACCAGACAGGCGATGCATAACGACCGTCGCCGAATGTAATGCGCTTCGCAGCACCGCCATTGGCCGACATCACGTAAACCTGCTGTGTGCCGCCACGATCGGATTCAAACGTGATCTGGCTGCCGTCCGGCGAATAGCACGGTGCCGTATCGATGCCCGGATCGCTCGTCAGTTTCTGCGGACGTTTTGAACGCAGATCCATCGTATAGATATCGGTGTTGCCGTTTTGCGCCATCGAGAAGATGACTTTTGTACCGTCCGGCGAGAAACGCGGCGCGAATGTCATGCCGGGGAAATCGCCGACGATTTCCTGACGGCCTGATTCCAGGTCATACAGGTAAACGCGCGGCTTGCCGCCAACATAGGCAAGATAGGTAATCATATGCTGGTTTGGCGAAAAGCGCGGTGTCAGCACGAGGTCGCGACCATCTGTCAGATAGCGCGTGTTCGCACCATCCTGATCCATAATGGCAAGGCGTTTGACACGCGCCGTGACGGAGCCTGATTCAGCGATATAGACAATGCGCGAGTCAAAATATCCAGCTTCACCGGTCAGACGTTTGTAAATCTCGTCGGAAATAATATGGGCGATCCTGCGCCAGTTCTGCGGCGTGGTCATATAGGCCATGCCGGTCAGCTGCTGCGCGCCGAAAACGTCGAACAGGCGGAATTCAACGCGCGTGCGTCCATCAGCCGCCTTGGTCACAACACCGGTGACGAGAGCCTGCGCATTGATGGCTTTCCACTCAGGAAAACGCACTTGCGTCTGCATCGATGCGGAATCCTGGATAAAGGCCTGCTTATCGATCGCCTTGAACAATCCGGTACCGACAAGGTTGTTGGTAATGACCTGCGGAATCCCGGTCGCGAATTCACCGCCGCTCGCGTCCGTCGCCACGAAATCGGCGATCGCGATCGGAATAGGCTCTGACACGCCTCTGTTCACATCTACGCGAAGTTCCGCATGGGCCGGTGAAATCTGGAGCGCAAGAACGGCGATAAGGGCGAGAAGAAAACGGGTCATCAGGGCATGTCCTTAGGGTCAAAAGTAATATCGAGGGTCCGCCAGAGAGTATACCTGTCTGGCGGCAGTTTTAAAGGGCTGCAACGCGGATTATTTAAAGCTTTTAATGCAGAAATCGCCATGGCATGGAAAGCCCGGTCCGTATGGAAACGCTTCTTGTCGTGAATCATCACGGCCCTGACGGTACGGTCTGGATCGATGCTGACACTAAGGTCAACGGCCAGATGATCGGCATCCTTCATAAGCCTCGGATCAATATTCCAGCAGGCCTGCAATTGCCTCTTTAACGTATCTGCCTCTTTCTGTGTCAAAGGCGGCTCGGGCGGTGTGATTACGCATCCACTTAATAAAGCGACCGCCATGCACGCCAGGAACCATTTCATCAGAACATATCTTTGGGGTCAAACACGACGGTCATATTGTGCCAGAGATTATATTTTTCCTCAGGCAGCTTGAGCGGGCTGCAGCGTGGATTCTGGACGGCGCGCAGCGCGCTGTCCGCCATGGCCCGGAAGAACGTATCTGAATTATAACGGCCCTGATCGACGATCGTCGCAGAGCTGACGGTCCTGTCCGGATTGACGACAACCCTCACCTCGACCGCGAGGTCCTGCGCGTCCTTAAGACCCGGATTGATATTCCAGCAGCCCTGCAATTGTTGGCGCAACGCGTCCTGCTCGCTGATGCTTAAAACATCCGAGAATTTGCTAACGTCAGGCGACGGCGCGGGTTCCGTCATCAGCTTGTTTTTCTCATCCGGCGGTGTTTCCGGCGACGGCGTTTTATCATCGGAAAGATTCTGCAACAGCTTGTCGAAATCTTCCGTGTCGTCTTTTTTCTTGTCGTCCTTCGGCTTCGGCGGTGTCACCTTCTTCGGCACGACTTTCTTCTCGGGCTTTTTCTCTTCCACTTTTTTAGGCGGCGCGAGATCGTCCTTCTCAACAGCCTTGTCAGGCTTCGGCGGCGATTTCAGTTCTTCAGGATCAGGTTCGGCTGCCTGCTTCGGCGGCTGTGGCTTCGGAGGTTCCGCTTTTGGCGGCGGCTCTTCTTTTTTAACCTCGGGTTCAGGCGCTTTGACCGGCGGCTTGATCGCCGTCGTCACCTCGGAAATATCCGCAACCATATCGATCGGCACAGCATCAATGATTTCCGTTTTTTTCATGAAATGCGGCAGGCCGAAGATAACAAGCAAAATCACGATAATGTGAAACGCGACTGAATAGGTCAGCGGCGTTTTCATACCTTTATCGGGTTGTTTTCTGTTATCGGACATAGGCTTTCCCGGTCAGGAAGAAAAATTATTTTTTGCCTGAAGCAGGCTGTGAAATCAAAGCAACTTTGCGGTATCCCGCCTTGTTAATCGCGCCGATAATTCCCATGACTTCACCATAAGCAAGGGTGGTATCAGCGCGGATAAAGACACGACGCTCAAGATCGTTATTTGTGATCGCTGAAAGTTTTGCGATCAACTGCTCACGATTGACCTTGGTTTCACCGATGAAAGCCTGACCGTTTTTATCAACCGAAACTTCCAGAGGCTTTTCATCCTTGTCATTAATCGCGGTCGCATCCGATTTCGGCAGGTCGACGGGAACTCCCGCATTCAAAAGCGGGGCCGTCACCATAAAGACGATAAGCAGGACAAGCATAACGTCGATAAACGGGGTCACGTTAATCTCGGACATGGGACGGTAGGCCCTGTTGCCGCCCGTGCCTTTTGTGGGAACATTCATCGCCATGATTAGGCCACCCGGCGGGCTGACGCGCCATTACCGCTGCGGTCGGAACTATCCAGATGTCTCGACATGATCGCCGCGAATTCCGTCGCGAAGGCATGCAGGCGATCTGCATAACGTGCAAGGCGCGACGAGAAGACGTTATACCCGACCATCGCCGGAATAGCGGCGACGAGACCTGCCGCTGTCGCAAAAAGTGCTTCGGCAATACCCGGCGCGACAACTGCAAGCGATGTGTTGTTCATGCTGGCGATTGCGGTAAAAGAATTCATGATCCCCCAGACGGTACCAAAGAGACCGATAAAGGTCGCCGTCGATCCGGTCGTCGCGAGGAATGTCATGCCGCGCTCAAGGATCTGCATCTCGCGGATAATCGCGATCGACATCGAACGCTCGACGCGTTGTTTAAGGCTGGCCTGCAGGCTTTCCGATGACGGGATACCGGCGGCGATGCCGGCCTGCCATTCATCCATACCTGCGGAAAATGTTGATAACAAAGGATCAGCAGGGCTTTTCTTCACACGCTGGTACAGCTTATCCATCGGCTCGCCCGACCAGAACGCGTCTTCGAAACGGTCCGCGCGGCGGTTCAGTTTTTTAAGCGTCATACGTTTGTGCAGCATGATCGTCCAGCACCAGACCGACATGAAGATCAGGCAGATCATCACCGACTTCACGATCATGTCCGCATTCATGAACAGTCCGAAGATGGACAGGTCGTGATGCAGCGTGGCCCCGGCGACCGTGCCGTTCAGGGCATCTGCGGAAACTGGTGTTGTGGCGGTTTCTGGTGTCGAGGTCATGTGCGTACTACTCCAAACGATCTTTAAATAAATTCTTTATGCTATCCGGCAAGGCCGTGGGTTTGCCTTCCCCGTTCACGGTGACCAGAAGAACTTTCATAGTGAACAGAATAGATCCGTCCTTTATGAGATCCTGTTGCATCAAAAAACTTGTGTTTTTAACCGTCAGAAGGGCGGTTTTGACGCTCAGCAGATCATCCAGCCGCGCGGGCTTAAAGTAGTCTGCTTCGATGTGCCTGACAACAAATAAAACGCCATTTTCTGCATATAAATCGCTATTCTGCATGTCGAGCGACCGCAGGAATTCTGTCCTGCCCCGTTCGCAGAATTTGATGTGATTCGCGTGATACATAACGCCCCCGGCATCGGTATCTTCGTAATAGACGCGGTAATCGATCTGATGGGCCATATTCAGTTTTCCAGGGGGTAGATATCGAAGGCTATTTCATCATAGGGATGAACGGCTTTCATGGCCGAAATCACCCGCTCCAGCACGTCCCGTGCGACCGTAACCTCGATCCGTTCTTCCTCGGCAGCCTCAAGGGTGCCTTTTGTTCCAATAAACGGGCTGGAATTTTCGTTCCCTATATAACGGCCCGTGCCCCGGCTTGAGAAGGAACAATGGCTGTAATTGCCGATAACCCCGGCTCCTGCATCGCCCAAAGCCCCGCGCACGATATCGGCATGGGTTACAGGTGTGTAGACGACGAGTTTGACGTTCTTTGTCATCTCTATTCATCAAATAAATTCTGGGCGGTCTGTACAGGCTTCAGGCCCAGATAGCGGAAACCTTCCGCCGACAGGACACGTCCTCTCGGGGTCCGTTGGATCAGCCCCTGCTGCAGCAGATATGGCTCGACCACATCCTCGATCACATCGCGCTGCTCGGCCAGGATGGCGGCAAGCGTTTCAATACCGACCGGTCCGCCCGCATATTTCTCGGCGATGCATTTCAGGTAACGGCGGTCCATCGTATCAAGACCCGTCGCGTCAACATCGAGTTTTCTAAGCGCGATATCGGCCGTTTTAGCATCAATTTTGGCTGAACCCGAAACATCGGAAAAATCCCGAACCCGGCGCGTCAGACGGCCCGCGAGACGCGGTGTGCCGCGCGAACGCCTTGCGATTTCCAGAGCGCCGTCTTCCGTGATCGCGACCTTGATAACCCCCGCGATACGCTTGACGATTGCCGTCAGCTCATCATGGTCGTAAAATTCAAGGCGAAGCGGAATGCCGAAACGGTCGCGCAGCGGATTGGTCAGCAAACCGCTTCGTGTCGTCGCACCAACGAGTGTGAATGGCGGCAGGTCGATCTGGACGGAACGCGCCGCCGGCCCCTCACCGATCATCAGGTCGAGCTTGCGATCTTCCATCGCCGGGTAAAGAATTTCCTCGACGGCGGGATTGAGCCGATGAATCTCGTCGATAAATAAAACGTCATGCGGCTGAAGATTGGTCAGCAATGCTGCGAGATCGCCAGCCCGCGCGATGACGGGGCCCGATGTCGCACGGAATCCAACGCCAAGTTCGCGCGCCACAATCTGCGCCAGCGTGGTTTTGCCCAAACCCGGCGGGCCGAATAATAAAACGTGATCGAGCACGTCCTTGCGCGCTTTTGCCGCCTTGATAAAGACGCTCAGATTTTCGCGCAAAGCTTTCTGTCCGACGAAATCGGCAAGCGTCTGCGGCCTGATCTGGTTTTCATCCAGCAATTCATCTTCGCCCAAAGTAGATGAGAGTTCATTTGTTTTAGACATTGTAACCCCTAGCCGTCATCCCGGCGAAGGCCGGGATCTTCATCCGCATATCCAAAAGATTCCGGCCTTCGCCGGAATGACGAAAATTATATATCATGCCGACAACTCTTTCAGGGCCTGTGTAATCAGCGTTTCGACGGTTACATTGTCATTTGACTTCTGGCGGACATTCATCACGGCAGAGAATGCTTCGGTGCGCCCGTAACCCAAATTCACAAGCGCAGATACCGCATCCTGATCTAGACTTGGTAAAGCTTTATTCCCCTCACCCCTTTTAAGGAGGGAGGTCGGGAGGGGGGTAACCACCGCACCAACATTCATATTCTGAACTTTATCCTTAAGCTCGGATACGATCCGCGTCGCGAGCTTCGGACCGACACCTTCCGCCTGACGCAGGATCTGGACATCGTTCGCGGCAATCGCGAGAACTAGTTTATCAGGCGGACAGGCGGTTAAAATCGCAAGGCCTGATCTTGCGCCCACGCCTTGAACACTCGTCAGGATTTTAAACCAGTCGCGCTCGGACGCACTCGCGAAACCATAAAGATGGATATGATCTTCCCTGATATGGGTTTCAATCAGCAGGGACACGGGATCGCCTGTACCGCCTATAACGCCCAGCGTCCGGCCACTGGCAAAAACATGATACCCAACCCCGTTCACATCGAGGATCAGGCTGTCCTGAAACAGCGTATCGATCTTTCCGGTAAGTTTGGCGAACATTGCACTTCCTTGTCATCCCGGCGAAGGCCGGGATCTTTCAGCCATTAAAGTTAAAGATTCCGGCTTCCGCCGGAATGACGGGTTTGACTTAGAATCATCTGGTTTGATTGTGCATGATGCGCATGGCATATCGCAACTGCCAATGCGTCGGCCGCGTCTTCTTTGAGTTCCCCACAATTAGGTAAAAGCATCCTGACCATCATGCCGATCTGGTTTTTATCGGCATGGCCGTTGCCCACGACCGACTTTTTGACGAGATTCGTCGAATATTCGGCCACCTGAAGCCCGAGCCGCGCCGGCACCAGGAGGGCGATTCCCCGCGCCTGACCGAGTTTCAACGAAGAAGCCGCATTTTTGTTAACGAAAGTCTCCTCGACGGCGGCACTCTCAGGCTTCCATTTTTCCATGAGAATCCCAAGCTCGGCATCGATTTTAACAAGGCGGGACGCAATCGGGTCTTTGGGATTCGTGTTGATGACCCCGGCGGCGATAAAGGAAATACGCGATCCGGCGGATTCAATGATCCCCCATCCCGTATGTTCAAGACCGGGATCAATCCCGAGAATGCGCATTAACGATTTCCTTGATTTCAGATGTGCCGACCCATCGGGCCGTTTTATTGTCAGACTTCTGCAGTTTTTTAGCAAGCAAAAGTGCATGCTTTTTTAATTTGGGATTTCTCTTGCCGATATCCCGCAAAGTCCAGTTGACGGCTTTTTTGACAAAATAGCGGTCATCGACTGAATGCTTCTCGATAAGATCCAGGTAATCGATAAAAAACTGATCCGGATAATCATTCTTTTCCCAGGCCATCTGCGCCGCCAATGCAAATCCGGCACGTTTTTCAAATTCAGGATTTCGATCGGCCCATTCGACAGCTTTTTTCTCGGCAAATTTGCAGTATCTGACCAGCCTGCCGGTGAATCCATCACAAAGATCCCAGCTATCAAGATCCCTGACCCAGCCTTCAAGAAATTTACTGGTTATTTTTTCAGGGTCGGCGATCAGGATCGCGATGTGACGGGCCGGGTGAGATCCTTCGGCCCATAGTTCTTCCGCGAGAGAATGGTTTATGCCGGTCTGAGCCGCAATTTTGCGAAGATCAGGATGATAATAGGTTTTATCCGCTTTACGGCGCAATCCTTTAAGCTGCCGTAAAACCGCATCAACCATTCGCAATCAGTTTCTGCATATCGGCTTCGGATACTTCAAAATTCGTGTAGACCTTCTGCACGTCGTCGCTGTCCTCGAGAAGGTCGACGAGTTTCAGAATATTCTGCGCCGTTTCAGCATCGACCGGCGACATCACGTTCGGCTTCCATGTCATGCCGGATTCAGCCGGAGGACCGAACTTCGCCTCCAACGCTTCTGCCACAGCCATTAAATCGCTTGTCGATGTTGTAATTTCGTGGCCGTCATCGGTCGTCTCCACGTTGTCAGCCCCTGCGTCCAGCGCGGCCTCGAACATCGCATCGGCAGACGCTTTCTCCAGAGGATAGGCAATGCGGCCCACATGGTCGAACATAAAACCGACAGAGCCGGTCTCGCCGAGATTGCCGCCAAGTTTTGAAAACGCCGCGCGGACTTCACCGGCGGTCCTGTTCTTATTATCGGTCAGCGCCTCGACGATGATCGCGACACCGCCGCTGCCGTATCCCTCATATCTCATCTGGACATAATTGGACGTATCGCCATTGCCGGTCCCCGCATCGATCGAACGCTTGATACGATCATTCGTCATATTGTTCTGGCGCGCTTCGGCGAGAGCCGAGCGCAGGCGCGGATTGGCGGACGGATCGACACCGCCGATAGAAGCAGCGACCTGGATCTCGCGCCATATTCTCGTGAAG
>JBEHYB010000028.1:0-24710 GCA_048498395.1 Pseudomonadota bacterium | reverse complement strand
TTCGCCGCAGAGTCGTCAAGTACCGAGAATGTCGCCGGCTTGTCGAAGTCCAGGAATGTCGGATCGATACCATTGGACACTGTCATACGGACAATGGCAGTCTTGATCGAAGCCGGGTACTGCGTCAGTGCCGCAGAACTTACAAGGCTTTTCTCTTTCGTTGCATCGCCGCCGCCCGAACGGGTTGACTGCGTGACCGCATAAGACAACGCCGCGAACAGCGCCACCGCGATCAGGATCAAGAAGAGGACGTTACCCTGTTCACCCTTCCGTCCTTTTAAATCTTGCGTTCTAGTTGTCATTTTTAGTTTCTCCACTTTCTTTGGTTTAGGATTCTGATTTAGGCGCGGCATGGTCATCTGTAGCAGCCGCAGGTTTATCTATGCTGATTTTCTCAATTCTAAGGCTTGCATCCATCGCGTTTTGCGGACATTCACGGCCAATGCACATAGAATTAACGCTGACTTTCCAGTTAGCGCCACCACTGACGACATGGCCCATGATTTCACGGAACTGCGCGAAAGAAGATGTGTCTTTCGACTGAATTGTGATGATATTTCCATTGGAGTTTATAATCAGTCCCGGGTAAAGCGCTTTTGCTTTCTCGGCAAAATTTTTAACATCGTCTCCAGGAACTGCCGTCATAGTGATGACCGGCACGATCGGCTTCAATGTTTCCGATGCCTCCAACTGGCCGCGAAGTTCTGTGACTTTCTGCGTCTGCAGCATCGCGACAAGGCCCAGCGCTGCCACACCGAACCAGGCGATACCTGCTGCCGTTAAAGCCGTCTTGCCGGCATTTTGCGGCATTTTTTCGAGGAAACGGTTCAGATCGTCGGCGGCCTGTGCGCTGACATATTTACTTAAAGATCTGAAATCAAATTTTGAGGCCAAGCTCAACTCCGGCAGTCATCTGGTAGGATTAGTTGCAAGTTTATTTTAAATGCTAACAATTAAGGCGAGTGTAAAATTAGATACAATTTTAGGCAAGAGAGATAATTATTTTCAAATACTTAAATGGTTTATTAGAGACAACTAAATTATTGCGTTCCCTTGAGACGAATACGACCATCAGGTTCGATACCCGGCTGGGCCTGACCCCGGACGGACATAACCCCGGTTGAATAGGCGGCTGGCACGAGAGCTTCCCATTCAAGGGCCCCTCCCTGCTTCACCTGGTACTTCACGAGCGTTCCGTCAATTTTGGACAAATCGTCGAGCAATTCCTGGAGACGGATAATTCCTTTCAACACTTCGCTCTGCGTCGATTGGCTGGCTTTCATCATGATATCCAGCGAAGCGCTTTCAGACGCGTTTTTAACATTCTCAAGCTTGCGATCGATAAAGCCGAGCATGATATACTGACCGCCCATAAAGCTAAGCAGCGCAAGCGACACGACGATACCGCTGATCAGCAGCATGCGCGCCGCGGCACGTGACAATTTTTCCGACATCAACTGACGGTTTTTCCACGGCACGACCTGCGCGACCTGCGGATTGATGGTGACGAAGTTCGCTTCCATACTCTGGATGCGCGGCAAAATCGTACGCGACGCGCCAAGATAAATCTGCAGGCGGTTTGTTTCATGATCCCAGCGCAACGCTGCGGCCACACCTTCCTGCTCGTACATGTAAACCGTTTCACGATCCCAGTATTCGCTATTGCCCGGAAGCGCTGCGGCAAGCGGGCACCAGCTGTCAGGGCTTGACGCAAGTGCGCTTGAAGGACAGGCCAGGTACCAGATTTTATTGGCTTCGACAGTATAAGTGTAGTGAACTTTTTCCGTGGCGCAGGCTTGCGATGCCGCGTTCCACACTGCCTCGTCTTCCATACCCGGAATAAACGGGATCGAGCCGCCGATCAATTCGGTCGGCAGATATGGTTTTAAATCTGAATGGCTGATGCTTGTCTCTCCGGCCAGCGCCGAAACAATATCCGATTTGCGACGCTGCGGTCTTGCTGCGCCTGAAGAATTCTCGGGAGAAGAATCACCGGAAACATCACCGATATCGCCAGAGCCATCGCCGACCCGGCCTTTAATTTTTGCAGATAGGGATTTTAGATTTAGTTCAAGGACCATTACATTCCCGTACCTTCGCCGCCCATCATGCCGCCCATCATGCTGTCCATACTCATGTTCATAACGGTCAGGGCATAAATCGCACTACCGAAAGCAAGCATGAGGTAGACACCGGTCAGGACGAAAGCGAGCCAGACAATCAGTTTATGTTTTACCTTTGCGGCTTGACCCCGCATCTCAGAAATCGACTCCATGATTGTAGCAACCTGACCGAGGTCAGACAAGCCAGCAAGTTCAAGGCGTTCCGAACGGGTCAAAGGCTCGCGGTCCAGGGCCACGCCGAGATTGACACCCCTTGTCAGCTGTAAATCCGTCGCGTCCCAGTAAGCCGCCACATCCGGCGAGTTCGAAGCCTCGGCTGATTGTTTCAGCGTATCGCTGATCGAGACGTTGCTTTTCAGCATGCGCGCCGCAGCAGACATCGAGTCGGTAAAGCTCAAATCGCGCATATATCCGTTAATAAGAGGGATTTTGCGCACCATGCGGGCCGTCGGCCAGTCGCGCTTCCCGCGGTTGATAAAGTAGGAGAACATGCACCAGACCATGAACGCGCCCATGGCGAAAGCGCCATAAATCAGTAAATCCCAGGTCAGGCCCAGATTATGAACGACGCGGGTATATTTCTCGGCATCCGCACCGTCTTTTGGCGCATTGTCCTGAAACCATTTCAACACCATGTCCTTACCCCAGAACAGGGACTGGACGATGGTGATAACATCAAAACCAAGCCACGCCATCGTTCCCATAACGGCACCGGCATTCTTCCTTTTCTGCGTGATCGAGGAAATGGCGTAAGGGATACCTTCATGCAGGCGGTTCGAGCGTTCGCTCGCGGAGAGAATGGCGAGCGTCGAGCGGTCGAAAACATTGAGCGCCTTGAGCGCGTCGATAACGCCAAGACCCCGCGCCAGCGTTTCGCGTGCCGGAGAGAGAATATTCTGACGCGTCGGATTGTCTTCCGCTTCGATCAGTTTCCACAGCGCGACACCTGGCGAAGTCGAGGTGGAGCGGAACATGATCCCGCGCAAAAGCTGGATCTGCCACCAGCTCGAGCGGCCAAGCAATCGTTCAAGCGGCGTTCTGGCGTGAGGACGTATCGTTAAAACATGTCCGCCTTTTTTGCTGACGGCATCGCGCACGTCGCTTTCGGTCGGCATGTAAATCGTTTCGAGAACCTTCTTGGGCCCCGATCTGGAATCGTATGCTATTTCTACGAGCCACTGTTGCATAACGGTTTAACTTTCCCCCGTTACGATTCGAGATAAGATACGGCGGATTTCGGATCGACGAGCCCGTTCCGCACCAGATCAATCAGTCCGTCTTTACGGCTGTGGACGATAACGCCCGGTTGTTCGAGAATTTCGTTTACGTTGTTCAGAAGCGCCCTGTAGATTTTGTCGCGCTCGGCCGGACCCGGCGTAATCAGCAACGCATCGAGAAGAAGCGTACGTCCGGAAATACCTGTCCTGTTGCACAAATCGCAACCGGATGAATTGTGACGGCGCACCGGCGTATCATTATCCAACATAAGTTGACGGACTTCATCCTTGTCAAGAACCTCACCGGCTGCGGCACGGTGCGCGCAACCCTGGCAGATCATTTTGACGAGACGCTGGTTGATAATGCAACGCGCCTGCTGGGCGAGCGTAAAGGTTGAGGATCTTTCACGTTCCGAAGAAATCAGGGATTTCAGACGTTCGAACGTCTGAAGCGCCGTATCGGCGTGAACGGTGGAAATAACGGTGTGCCCCGATTCCGCGGCTTTCAGTGCCGTTTCAACGGTCGAGCTGTCGCGCAATTCCCCGATGACGATATAGTCAGGATCGTGACGCATCGCGGCGCGGATCAGGTCGGCAAATTCACCGCCGAGCATACCCGGACGTACCTGCCACTGGGTGGCATAACGAAGTTCGTATTCAATAGGATCTTCAATCGTGAGGACGTGACGACGACGACGATCGATCTGCTGGACGCAAGCGTAAAGAGTTGTGGTTTTACCCGAACCGGTCGGACCGGACAGCATGATAAGACCGCCACCGCCCTTGATTTCAGGTGAAAGAAGCTGGGACAGGTAATCGCTCACGTCTTCGTGGCGCTTGAACAATTCATCAAAACCTTTAAGTGCGGCGCGGTCGAGAAGACGAAGCGTGAGTTTTTCACCGTCCTGCGCCTGCGGACCGGCGGCGACACGAACGTCGATCACGCGGCCCTGCCATGTAAAGCTGAAACGACCGTCTTTCGGCGTGACGCGGTCACCGAAGTTCATACCTGCATCGCGTTTGATAAGCGTGGTCAGACGCGCCATGGCATCCGGTGGCAGCAAGTGCATCGGCACCATATCGCCGTCGATACGATAACGGATCCAGTTAGGAGCCGCCGGATTGTTATCCTGAATAAGGTGAATATCCGATACGCGCATCTGCAATGATTCAGCCAGCATATCGCGAAGGAACTGGTTTAAGAGAAGACCGTTATCGGTATCGTTCAGCCATGTGGCGAGCGTTTTTTCACAACGGTCGGCAGACAGGTCATGAACCGAACGCAGGGTCTTTAAAAGTTCGGCGCGGTCCCAGACTTCGATCTCGATTTTCTCAACCAGTAAACCGGTTCTGTTTGCTGTCGACAGCAGGGCCTCGATCTGGCGATCGTTCAAATCGTTCAAAGGCGCTATCTTAAGTACAGTATTCGCAAGGCCGATCAGGTGAATATTCAAAGGCAGCCAGGACTGGACCGGCAGGATCGAGCGTAGCTGGTCACCTGTCGCGCGGTCGCGGACGGTGTTTTCTTTTTCTTCAACGGCGCTCGGCGCACCGGCCATATCGAGAAGCTGTTCGGTCGAACGGGTAACCCCCAGTTCGATAAGAAGATTTCTTTCGCGCTGGACCATGTCCAGATAACGCTCGCGGCCTTCGCTGGAACGCGCGCGACGACGGTCCCTCCACTGGCGGCGCTCTACGCCACCAGGCGGAACGGCACCGGATTCTGCCGTCCTGCGGTCGTCCTCATTACGAGGGCCGGCCTGAGTTGAATGATCCGTCATACTTCAATCCTATTTGGAGCTGGTAGAAGCAGATGTGCTGGAGGTTCTGGCTGGGCTAGAAGCAGTCGATGATCTACTGCCCGAACTGCTTCCAGAACTGCTGCCCGAGGAACTTCCCGAAGAGCTGCCGCTACTTGAGCTATTACTACTGTTTGATTGTGAAGTAGTACGGTTAATAGATGATAAAGACCTGTCGAAAAGCAGACGGATTTTGTCTTTGCCGCTGACGAAATCTACGCCCTGCGACGTTATGTCAACAACCCATTGAATCCCGCCCAAAACGATCTGCTGATTCTGACTGACAACACGGCTTCCGCCCGGTCCGTTGATGATGGCTCGATCGTCGGAATGCGAGGTGATGATGAAGCCTTCAAGCGCCTGCGACTTGTCGACGGGTTTGGCGGCCGTGACCACTTTGCCAGGTGTCGAGGTTTCAACAACCACGGCTTTGGTGTCTTTGTTGACCGCTGCCGTTGCCGTTCCGCGAACGGGGATGACCAGAACGCCGCGCGCGCCGTCATGATGAATCTGAACGTCATCGATCATGGAGCCTTCACGTACCGCCGCCCATGTCAAAGTCAAAGGACAGGCTTCGATCGGCCGCAATGTCGTGCCGCTATGGCATCCGGAATGGGATACGGTCAGGCCGTTCTCAACGCCGCCCAGACCGACATCGCTGATCGTCAGATCGGTATCGCCGACATTGACCAGCGAGACAGTGACGGACGCTTCATTATTGACGCTGCCGAAATCAATCTCTTCCTGTGAGGAAACCATCAGACCCATACCGGCAACGGCTTCAGGGAAGATATTGGCTTTTTCAACTTCATCAGGATCGTAATCACCTTTCAGATTGACGCTCGCAACTTTCGTCGAACCCGTATGCTCGACCGTTAAGATACCGTCCGCCTGACCTTTGGAGCTCGGGGCCCAGGTGATCGCCGCCACACAGGCAGCGCCCGGCGCGAGTTTGCCACAGGTTGTATTCAGGCTGTAACCGCTCGATTCCGGCGCAACTGTTACTTTCGTAATTTCCAGCGGCTCGGATGTGACGTTACGCATGATAACGGATTTCACGATCGGACGGCTGGAATTGAGCGAACCGAAATCGATTTCGTTCGGGATCATCTCGACATCGCTTAACAGCTTGTCGGTCGCATCATCACCCGCCTCGACTGTTCCTTTCATGGAATCCGTCGTGATACGTGCCTTGCCATCGTGGCGCACCAGCGCCTCAACGCGCCAGTTACCGTTTTTCAGGCCTTTGACGGTTACAACGACCGCACATTCAGAACCTGATGACAAAGGCGCTTTCGAGCAGTCATCGACAGCAATTGCCGCGCTGACCGTCGAGGAAGGATAGAGATCGATCTGGGAGATCTTGATGTCTTTCGTGCCTTCATTGCGGAATCGCATGACGACCTGCGCCGTTGCTCCGATCGTCACCTGCCCGGCATCGATCTCGGCAACAGCCGGTGTAAGACCGCCAGCAGCAGAGCCGCTTGTCCTTGAACCGGGATCATCGAGCGCCGTCGCATGCGACTTACCGGGCATTGAAAAAGCAAGCAGCGAAACCGCCGCAGTCGTCAGTAAAAATAATGCCGAGGATTTTTTCATTAGTGAGCACCCTCATCATCTGAGTAAATTTCATCGTTTATAATTTTCGACGGCTGCGTCAGCAGTGGAACATAACCATCAGGTCCTGATGGCGTGATCTCAACCGGTGGCGGCGCAGGCGCGGTCGAAGACGAAACAGGATCTGTCAGCATTGCAGGCGATGCATTCGACACGACGACAGGCTTCGGAGCTGGAGCCGCAACCGGCACGGGAGCCGGCATCGGGGAAGAAACCATTTGCGGTGCCGGGGCCGGCAATGGCGCAGCGGCAGGTGCCGCATCGACAACTGGTGGCGGCGCATCAGCAGGCATCGGCGGCAATACTTCCGGCGCAGGCGCAGATACAGGGGCAGCCTTCAGAACAGCCGCAGGAACTGATGCAGCCACTGTCGGACGCGGATCTTCAGCGGATGTGAACACAACAACGCGCGGGCGCAACAGGAAGACAAGTTCCGTATTGTCGGTACGCGCGGTTCTCGATGTCGGAACGATCGGCTCGTTCATCCCAGGTCCCGTGCTGTCAAGATTGTCACGCTCACGAACCAAACCCGCGATCAGGAGAGAATCTCCCGGACGAACGCGAACCTGCGTTTGCAGTTCACGCTCGGAAGTCGACGGCAGCTGAACGGAATCCGTGTCACTGACCTCAAACTTCTCGATGCTCTTAACTTCCTGCAGCAGGATGTTGATGTTGCCGTAGACGGTCGCGTTATCCCAGTTCGAGCCGATGACCAGCGTGAAACCGCTATCGACAGAGTCAGTCGTCGAAGATGTCGTCGTCGTACCGCCATCGGTGATAGTTCTTGAAACAGACGCGAGATAGTTCTGCGTATCCGCCACTCTCAGGCGGGCTTCAGAACCGGCGAGAACGGTAATCTGCGGTTGCGAAATAGTTTTGACCGCACCGTAGTTGGAAATGAACTGGAATACGTCGCTGGTCGCGAGATCGGCCGCACCGGTCGTCGGCAGACCGATACTGATCGGCGTGCCCAGATCAGGATTTGTGGAGCCTGACAGGCTGACACCCATATTGAACTTGCCGAATTTATCGAAGAACGACCAGTTGATACCGGTCGAGTTGCCGGCATTGAGCGAAACTTCCCAGATATATGTTTCGAATACGATCAGCGCGGTATTCTGGCGCAGGCGCTGGAAGTAACGGCGCGCGACTTCGGACGTACGCTCGGTTGCGCGATATACAATCGTACGCGTGCTCGGGTCGGTGATCGGCGTGCTGCCGGTGATTTCTGCAATCGCGCCGGAGACGTTGGTCATCAAAGTGCCAACCTGGTCGGAAGCCGCGATCGGCGGAATCGAAACCGTGAAAATCTGCGTGTCTTTGACATTGAGAATACCGTTCTCATAAGAACAGTAGAGATCCGCCATACTGCAAATCTGCTGCACGACTTCATTGATAGGACCTTTGAGGTTCGTCACCGTCACCGTATTTTCAAGACCTTTATTCGTCTCGAAAGCGACAGGAATATTGGTGCCGTCCATCACAAGCTGCAGGGCACCGGCCAGTGTTTCACTGCGAAGCTCGAACGGACCGACAACAGTGGACGGAAGCGTTTCACCGCCATCCGCCTGCGGCAACAGGACATCGCGGCCCAACGGCAGGTACATGACGGGATCAGGGCGTTCGTTCAATGCCTTGCGGCGCTCTTCGGCATTCTGTGGCGCAGGGATATTCACATCGCGCGCTTTAGGAGCTTCTGCATCTGCACAGGACGCAAGGAAGGCAACGCTTGCAAGCGCGACGAGCATTGCTTTTTTAATCTTCAAACGGCGAAATTCAGAATCCATATGTTTCTTCCCTGCAGTCATTTCTTAGCCTGCTGGATTGCACGCGTTGCCATTTTAATCAGCCTGTCTTTCTGGACAGGTTTCATAAGAACCGCGCTCACAGCCCATTTATTAGCTTCACTTAAAAGATCCGGATTTTGATCCCCGGTAACAAGAATAACTGGCGTTTCGATATTTCTACCGCGAATACTTTTTATAAATTCGAAACCGTCGATCGGCTCCATGCGAACGTCAACCACAGCAAGGTCGAAGCCCTTGTCAATTTCTTCCAAAGCTTTACCACCGTCGGATGCCTCAACGGTTTTAAACGATGCATCGTTTAAATACCGTACTATCTGCATCCGTACAAAATCGTTGTCTTCAACGATCAGGACTTTGCCACCGGGAGTTATATCTGACATAATTTGGGACGTTTCGAATCAAGGTAGGACTTGTTTAAAAATTAATGCATACGGTGCCTATTTGCAATAAAGAGTTATACACACCCTTATCCCCATAAATTCCGGACCTTTAAAAATGATGATAATTGCTCTCTGCCTTCTTCTGGCCGCCCTCGGAATCCTGGTGACACTTTCTATAATAGATCTCAGGACCTGGCTCCTTCCCGACCCGCTCAATCTCTCTCTTGCCATCACCGGAGTCTTTTTTCATATCGTGACAAAGTTTGAAATACTGCCTCCGCAGCAGATTATCTTCGGCGCGTTGCTGGGCGCAGGACTTCTTTATGTAATACGATTCTGCGGCAACCTCTATTATAAAGAAGAGAGCCTCGGTCTTGGCGATGTGAAGCTTTTAGGTGCTGCTGGAATCTGGCTCGGCATGGAAGGCACCATTATCGCGATTGTTCTCGGGGCCGCCGCCGGGATCGTGCATGGAATTCTCCTTGCTTGCACGATCGCCATGAAGAACAAAACCACTCCCTCACTTAAAAGACTCGCCCTGCCCGCCGGTCCGGGATTTTGCATCGGCATCGTACTCGCCGGATTGTGGATTATCGGTCCCTATTTCGACGTGCATTTCCTTGAAGACTGGCTGAACTGATGGGCGGCGCGTTAAAAGATATCCGCGTTCTCGATCTTTCCCGCGTGCTCGCCGGTCCCTACTGCACCCAGATGCTCGGCGACATGGGCGCGGACATCATCAAGATCGAAAAACCTTTCGCCGGGGACGACACCAGATTCTGGGGACCCCCCTTTTTAAAAGACAGCGCGGGCAACGATACAGCCGAGAGCGCCTATTACTTAAGCATCAATCGCAATAAGAAATCCGTCGCGATTGATATTTCAAAAAGCGAAGGCCAGGCATTGATCCTGAAACTTCTCGAAAGCTGCGATGTCCTGATCGAGAATTTCAAAGTCGGCAGTCTCGCGAAGTACGGACTTGATTATACGACACTTGCGAGAAAATTCCCGAAACTGATTTACTGTTCTATCACCGGTTTCGGCCAGAACGGCCCGCTCGCCAGTGAGCCGGGTTACGATCTGGTCGCGCAGGCCATGGGCGGCCTGATGGCGACGACGGGTGAAGCATCCGGCGCACCGATGAAAGCAGGCGTGGCGGTGAGCGATATATTGACCGGGCTGCATGCCGCAATCGGTATTCTTTCGGCGCTGCATGCGAGAGAAAAAACCGGAGCGGGCCAACATATTGACCTTTCGCTTCTCGATTGCACGCTCGCGACAATGACAAATCTCGCGCAATACTACCTGACTTCAGGACAGATCGCGCCGCGTCAGGGTAACAGCCATTCGACCATCGCGCCCTATCAGGCTTTCGAGGCAAGAGATGGCTGGCTTACAATCGCCGTCGGCAACGACAACCAGTTCCAGAAATTCTCTGTGCTGCTGAATGCACCCGGCCTTGCCGCCGACGAGAGATATAAAACAAATCCGCTGCGTACCAAGAACAAGATCTCTCTTACGCAGGAAATTTCAACGCACCTGAAAAACCGTAGCGTCGAAGAGATTGTCGCCGCCTGCCGCGATCTCGATATTCCCGCCGGCCCCGTCAACAGCCTCGACAAGACTTTCGCCGAGCCACAGATCGCCGCGCGTGAAATGAAAATCAAAATTGATGGAATGGATCTTGTCGGCAGTCCGCTGAAATTCTCGGAAACGAAAGTCGAATATAAAACATCTCCGCCGCGTCTCGGGCAGCATACGGAAGAAGTTTTAAAAACTATCGGCTTGCAGAAAAACGAGATTGACGAACTCGCCAGGAAAACAATTATCCAGATCTAACCGGCATCCATGGAAAAATGGGCTGCGATATGTTGGGTCGGTTGCGGCAGGGCAGCCGCCTGCGCTTTCGCTAATACGTCAGTCGTTGCATCATTCCTGACCTGGTTATAGGCTCCGGCGACCGTTGTACCGTTGGTGTTTTTTGATTCATGGTCCATTTTGAATTCCGCGACATCCGCACCCGCCTTGTTTTTCGCGGCATCATACAGGTCGCCAAGATCTCCGGTCGGCGGCTTCTGACCGATCAGTTTCGGCGAATTGCCTTTGCCGTCATCATAAACCGCCCAGCATTGCGCGTTCGGATTTTCAACCTGCGCCGAACAATCCGCCCAGACTTTTCCATGTTCGTTCTCGGCGTAAACAAAGCCCGGAACATTACGCGCGGACATTTCCTTGATACCGTTCATCAGATTTGGCAGATCCCTCTTGGCATCGGAAATGCCGACAGCCGCGCCGACGATCGTACCGGCGGGGCCGACCCTGTCGCCTGCAGCGTTTGTAACTTCAATTGCAACAGATCCTGCGCCGTCTTTAACCGCGCCAGAAATTTTTTCCGCGCTGCTGACACCGGATTCAACTTCGTCCGCGCCGGCAACAAAATCCACACCCGGGATTTTGCTGATGGTCTTGCCGACACCATGTGCGGCCTCTGAAAATTTGTTACTTAGCTTGACAAGGCCGCTTTCCGTCTTGCCGATACTGCCCGCCGTTTCCATCGTCGAGACAACCCGTGCCGATGATTTACCAAGATCACCGCCACCGGCATGTTCCAAAGCTTCGCGTCCGGTAACACGGCGCACAAAAGACGAAGGGTGCGTCACAGCGTTGATTGTACTGCTGACAACAGAAGGATGCTTCACCTGCGCCGTTACCACGACTTCAGTGGTATCGGCTGGTGTATTCTGGACCTGTGTTTCGTCCGCCATGATATTCCCCTTGCCGAAATCATACTAAAATAGGATTAATTTTATGTAAATTATATCAAGTGGCCTGGAAAAACCGTACCCCGGCTATCGCCAGCGCGAAAACGAACACGGCATAAAGCACGTATTTCTGCAGGTTTCCCGGCAATTCACGGATTTTGCCCAACAGTCTTCCGCCCACATATCCGCCCAGCACGCTGCCGATCCCCCATGGCAGCCAGATAAACGGGATCAGGTTATTGTGAAGCGAATGTACGATCAGCGAGGTGATCACCAGCAGCCATTCGACAAACCGCGCCTGAATTTTGACGAAGCCTATCTGATCGTCGTCCGGATATTTGAGCCGTAACAGAGCGATCAAAATAATGCCGATCCCCGCCCCGAAAATCCCGGCGTAGATTCCTGTGAAGAAAGAAGCAATGTAAAAACTTTTGGGATGAATCTTCGTCGCCAGTTTCGGCGCGATCAACGCAAAAACGATTGCGAATATGATCGCTGGAAACAACCAGCGTTGGTCTATATCCGCGATTATATTGACCCCGACGATCGTGCCGATAAAAGCCACAACCGATAGTTTGATATTATCGACGTAATTAATCTGCCTGTGTGTGGCGACCGTTGAACCGACGCTGCGGAAGAAAGAACCGACTTTGATATTACCGACAATCGCGCCGAACGAAACATGCGGGAATAGCCACTGCATAAATGGCACGGAAAAGAACAACCCGCCGCCGAATATCACCGCCAGCACGCCGAGCACAAAACCCGCAATCATTAATAAGAGGCTTTGCGAGGTGAACAGGAAATCAATCATGTGATATCAGATCAGGCTGACAGGATTTTACCGTCGCGGTATTTGACGCGACCGCCGACGATGGTGATTTCCGCCTTGCCGGTCAGTTGTTTGCCGTCAAAGACGCAGTTCTTGCCTTTGGAAAAACCGGCGCGCGCATCGACGGTCCATTTTTTCTTCATATCGAAGATCGCGATATCGGCATCGGCCCCGACCGAGAGCGTGCCTTTTTCGATGCGAATGATACGCGCAGGCTCAATCGTCATTTTTGAAATACCCTTGGCGAGCGGGATATGTCCTGCTTCGACAAGGTACGTATTCATCACTGCGAAACTTGTTTCCAGACCGACAGAACCGAAAGACGCATCCTGGAATGGCTCAAGCTTTTCAGACTCGATATGCGGTGCATGATCGGTCGTGAAGGCATCGATCGTATCGTCCTTGATCGCGGCGATGATCGCATCGACGTGCTCGCGCGAGCGCAATGGCGGATACATTTTGGCGTTGGTGTTATAGCCGATGCATTCTTCATCGGTCAGTGCGAAATGCTGGACGGACACTTCAGCCGTTACATTCTTCCGCCCCTTCGCTTTCACGGCGCGAATGGCTTCGACGGCACCGGCGCTTGAATTATGCAGCAGGTGCAGGCGCGCGCCCGACAAATCAGCGAGCATGATGTTTTTACAAACAGCCAGATCTTCTGAGGCAGCAGGCGTACCCGGCAGGCCGAGCTGGGTCGAAACCCAGCCTTCATGCATCACACCGCCGCTGGTCAGCGTGTTGGTTTCGCAATGACTCATCAGCAGGATATCGCAGGTCTTGGTATATTGAAGCGCGCGGCGCAGGAGATTTTCATCCTGCACATCGCCGCCGTCATCCGTCACGGCAACCGCACCGGAATTTTTCATTTCGTTGATTTCAGAAAGCGTCGCGCCGCCAAGGCCCTTGGTGATTGTACCTGTGGGGTAGATATTGATCAGGTCCAGCTCGCGCGAACGACGTGTGACGAATTCGATAACCGTCTGGTTGTCCGCCGCCGGTGTCGAGTTTGGCATGGCGACGACAGAGGTAATACCTCCCGCAAGCGCAGCCTTCGAACCAGTCTCGAGCGTTTCTTTATCTTCACGGCCCGGTTCGCGCAGGTGAACCTGGATATCAATGAGGCCCGGCGTTACGGTCAGACCCGACGCGTCGATCGTTTCATCGGCCTTATCGGAGATCCCCTTTGCAACCGCCTTAATCTTTCCATCCTGAACGAAAACATCCATGACACCGTCCAGTTTATTGGCGGGGTCGATTACATGTCCGTTCTTGATCAGGAGCGTTGTCATTTCCTGCGTATCTCTTTCTGTTTGCCATCCATACGAACGGCGAGCAACCACAACAGCGCCTTGCGGATCGCCATGCCGTTTTCAACCTGTTGCAGGATATGCGACTGTTCATCAACCGCAACGAGAGCCGAGTGAACATCGACATCGCGGCGCACAGGACCCGGGTGCATCAGCATTGCGTCCTTCGCGGCCAGATCGAGGCGTTTGCGGCTGATGCCGTACATTTTGGAATATTCACGCAATGTCGGGATAAAGCCGCCCGCGCCACGTTCTTCCTGAACCCGCAGGGCATAAACAACATTCGCGCCCCTCAAGGCTTCCTCAACATTGTAGAAAGTCTTCACACCGAATTTCTCGACATGCGCCGGCAAAAACGTATCGGGTGCCGCGACGCGGATTTCGGCTTTGAGTTTTTTCAAAAGGCGGACCAGCGAACCGAAAACGCGGGAGTGCAGAATATCGCCGACGATCGTTACGATCTTGCCGGAGAGGTCTTCGGTGCCGAAATGATCGAGCATGGTCAGTGCATCGAGAAGCGCCTGCGTCGGGTGTTCATGCCAACCGTCACCTGCGTTGATGATCGAGGCGCGAACATGTCGCGAGAGCATCTCGGCGACACCCGCCTCTTTCGAGCGGACGACGATGACTTTCAGATTGTAGGCATCGAGCGTTTCAGCCGTATCCAGGAAGCTTTCGCCTTTTTTGACAGAGCTGCCGCCGCTGACATTATTCGTGTCCATCGAAAGGTTTTTCGCCGACAGGTCGAAACTTGTCAGGGTACGGGTCGAATTTTCAAAGAAGGCGTTTACAAGGCTGCAGCCTTTATTCAGCGAGAATTTATAGGTGCCATAGTCGCGAAATTTGCGGGCCAGTCCGAAAATAAGGGGAAGATCGCTAAGTTGAACCTGATCAATGGAATAAAGATCTAAAAAACTGACATCGCGCCCGGCGCGTACGTCCATAAGGTCTTTTTCTGCATTTGGCTCCATAAGCATATCCTATATCGTTAATTTTTGGAGAATTCAATAATCATTCTTTCACTTAACACATTGACAATTATTAATTTTCTTCCTTAATCACTGCTGCGGCAATGATCTCCTATATATAAGTGAGAAGGACTGCGGGAATTTATGGACACGATTATCAATCACATTCAGCTGAACGGCCTTCTGGGTTTTATCGGCGGCTATTTCTTCGGTGCCATTCCGTTCGGGCTCGTCCTTTGCCTGCTCGCGGGCTATGGCGATATCCGCAAGATCGGCTCGGGCAATATCGGCGCGACGAATGTCCTGCGCACCGGCAACAAGCTTCTCGCCCTGCTGACGCTTATTCTCGACAGCTCGAAAGGCGCGATCGCTGTTCTGGTTGCCGCCGCTCTTCTCGACAAACACGCCATGTTCGGCGCGGCACTCGGCGCAGTCATCGGACATAACTTCCCCGTCTGGCTGAAATTCAAAGGCGGTAAAGGTGTCGCCACAACACTCGGTACGTTTCTCGCTCTCTCATGGCCGGTCGGACTTGCATGTTGCGTGACATGGTTCATTACAGCACTCATCACCCGCATCTCGTCTCTTTCCGCTCTGGTTGCACTTGCACTTGCGCCAATCTTCGCCGTGTCGTTCGGCGAACCGAAACAGCTTCACCTGATCGGACTCATATCCCTGATCGGCTGGATACGCCACAAGGATAACATCACGAGACTTTGGGCCGGCACCGAGCCCAAGATAGGCAAGAAAAAATGAAATTCTTCGGGGGAAGAAAATTCACAGACAAGGATAAAATCGACTGGCTGCGTCTCGCGCGCACGGAAACGATCGGCCCCGTCACATTTCACCGCCTGATCACCAAATATAAAAACGCCACCAACGCGCTCGAAGCGCTCCCGCATTTCGCGCGCAGCAAGAAGATCCATATTCCATCCGCCGCGGAAGCGGCAGCCGAAATTGAGAAAATCCTGAAAGCAAAAGGCCATCTCGTCACCGCTTACGAAGATGAATATCCGCTTTCCCTCGCCGCCATTGAAGACGCGCCGCCTGTCCTTACCGTTTTCGGCCGCACCGATATCCTGAACAAACAAAGTATCGGCATCGTCGGGTCGCGCAATTCATCTTTGAACGGCAAAAAATTCGCCTTCAAACTGGCGCAGGATTTAGGCATCCAGAATTACATCGTCTCCTCCGGCCTCGCGCGCGGGATCGACACCGCCGCGCATGAAGGTTCGCTCGTCACTGGCACGATCGCGGTCGTGGCCGGCGGCGCGGATGTCGTCTACCCTCGAGAGAACCAGAAAATCTACGACCAGATTTGTGAGAATGGCGCAGTCATCTCGGAATGCGCCTTCGGCACTCAGCCGATCGCCCAGCACTTCCCGAAACGAAACCGTATCATCACCGGATTGTCGCTCGGCGTTGTCATCGTCGAAGCCAACCCGAAATCGGGATCTTTGATCTCCGCGCGCACGGCGGCAGACCAGGGGCGCGACGTTTTCGCGGTTCCCGGCTTCCCGTCCGACCCGCGATCAGCCGGCACCAATGCCCTGATCCGCGACGGAGCCGTCCTTGTCCGGGGCATCGAGGATGTCCTCGAACATCTCAACTCCTTTGCCGCAAGCCACAGGGCACACCGGAAAACACCGGTTTTTACCCTCGAGGAAGCAGAGGAAGTATTTGATTTTGAAAGCGAAAACGTCCGGGACGAGATACTCTCCCAGCTATCGACCTCACCCGTCGGAGTTGACGAAATCATTCGGGCGTGCCAATTGAGGAGCTCGGTCGTCCAGGGATGCCTGTTAGAGATGGAGCTATCCGGCGAGGTTCAAAGGCTTCCCGGGAACAGGGTCAGCCTTATAAAAGCCGCCTGAAATATAGGAATTAGATGAGCAAAAACGTCGTCATTGTTGAGTCTCCGGCCAAAGCCAAGACCATTAATAAGTATCTGGGCAGCGATTATCACGTTCTGGCCTCTTACGGTCACGTCCGCGACCTCGTCGCCAAGGACGGTGCGGTCGACACCGAACATGATTTCGAAATGAAATGGGAGCTTGGCGACCGCGCCGACAAAACCGTCCGCGATATCAGTTCCGCCGTCAAAGCCTCGAGCGCCATCTATCTCTGCACCGACCCTGACCGCGAAGGAGAAGCCATTTCATGGCACCTGCGTCAGATTCTCGAAGACAAGAATCTGTTGAAGGGCAGATCGATCCAGCGCGTGACCTTTAACGAGATCACGAAGAAAGCCATTCAGACCGCATTCGAACATCCGCGCGAACTTGATACGCCATTGATCGATGCCTATCTCGCCCGCCGCGCGCTCGACTTTTTGGTCGGTTTCAATCTCTCACCTGTCCTGTGGCGCAAACTGCCAGGCAGTAAATCCGCAGGCCGCGTTCAGTCTGTCGCACTGCGCCTGATCTGCGAGCGTGAATCGGAGATCGAGGCTTTCCGCGCGCAGGAATACTGGTCCATTCAGGCGAAACTGCAGACACCGGAAGGCGCGACATTCCTCGCCCGCCTTACGCATCTGGCCGGCAACAAACTCGACAAGCTTGACATCAATTCCGAAGACGCAGCCCAGGGTGCCGTCAAACGCATCCAGAACAAGAAACTGGTCATCCAGAAGGTTGAGAAGAAACAGGTTCGCCGCAATCCTTACGCGCCGTTCATCACCTCGACACTGCAACAGGAAGCATCGCGTAAACTGCGTTATTCCGCATCGCAGATCATGCGCCTTGCGCAACAGCTTTACGAAGGTGTCGATATCGGCGGCGAAACTGTCGGTCTTATAACCTATATGAGAACGGACGGCACGACGCTGTCGAATGACGCGATCGAACAGGCGCGCGATCTCATCAAAAAAGATTACGGCGATAAATACCTGCCGGACGCTCCGCGTATATATAAGAGTAAAGCCAAGAACGCACAGGAAGCTCACGAAGCGATCCGCCCGACAGACCTGTCCCGCCTGCCTAAGGACGTGGCCAGATATCTCGATGAGAAACAGGCCGCTTTGTATGAACTGATCTGGAAACGCACCATGGCTTCGCAGATGGAAAACGCGGTGCTCGACCAGGTTGCCGCCGACATCTCGGACGGCACTGACGATGTCGTGTTGCGCGCCACAGGTTCCACGATTGCTTTTGACGGCTTCCTGACGCTCTATCGCGAAGACAAGGACGACCCGACGGAAGAAGATGATGAAGAAAACCGTCGTCTGCCGCCGCTCTCTGAAGGCATGGCGACGAAGACCATGGATATTATGCCCGAGCAGCATTTCACCCAGCCGCCGCCGCGTTATTCCGAAGCCTCGCTCGTCAAATCACTGGAAGAAAAAGGCATCGGCCGCCCGTCCACATACGCGTCCATCATGCAGGTCCTGCAGGATCGCAAATATGTGATCCTCGACAAACGCCGTTTCGTGCCGGAAGACCGGGGCCGTCTCGTCACGACCTTCCTGATGCGGTACTTCACCAAATATGTCGATTACGATTTCACCGCCAATCTCGAAGACGAACTGGATGCGATTTCAAGCGGTACGGTTTATTACAAAGACGCGTTGCGCGACTTCTGGAAAGATTTCAAAGCCGCGATCGAACAGACCAAGGACCTCAAGATCTCGGATGTACTTGACGCTTTGGACGAAGAACTCGGGCCCCACTTCTTTGCACCGACCAAGGAAAACCCTGATCCGCGCAAATGCCCGACCTGCGGCACCGGCAAGCTGTCGCTCAAACTCGGTAAATTCGGCGCGTTTATCGGCTGCTCGAATTACCCTGAATGTAAATATACCCGTCCGCTGGTCGTCAATTCCGACGATGCGGACGACAACACCAATCAGGGTTCGGCAGAACCGAAGACGCTGGGCACCGATCCGGCAACGGGCCGCACCGTCTCACTTCGTAAAGGTCCTTATGGCTGGTACGTGCAGATAGACGTTCCGCCAACCACTGAACAGGTCGCCGCGGCGGAAGCGCCGGTCGAGCTTGGCAAAAACGGCAAGCCGAAAAAGAAGAAAAAAGTCGAAGGTGAAAAACCGAAACGCCAGGGCGTGCCGAAAGGATTGCCGATCGATCAGGTCACACTCGAGGCTGCGCTGAAACTTCTGGAACTGCCGCGCCTTGTCGGCATACATCCACAGACCGGCGAGAAGATCGAAGCCGGGATTGGTCGCTTCGGTCCGTTCCTCAAGCATCAGGGCAAATTCAAATCCATTCCAAAGGATGATGACGTTCTAACCATCGGCATCAACCGCTCGGTCGATCTGCTGGCACAGGAGTCGAAAGGCAACTGGCGCACCAGACGCAAGGAAGAAGCCGAAAAAGCCAAGGCCGAAGGCAAGGAAGTTCCCGAGCCAAAAGGCAAGGCCAAGCCAAAGGCTAAAGCGGCAGCCAAGAAAAAGCCTGCCGCCAAAAAAGCCCCGGCGAAGAAGAAATCGGCCTAACCCGCCTTCGTCATTCCGGCGAATGCCGGAATCTTTTACTTTAATGGCATAAAGATCCCGGCCTGCGCCGGGATGACGATCTAAATCGATAAATATTGCTTTTAAGCTCAAAAAGCCCTAATTCCAGACCATGTCCTACTTTCCAGACACAATGCATGGCCGCATGTACCTGCCCGCCCCGAATGGTGAAGACAAGGTTCTTCTCCATTCCTGCTGCTCGCCCTGCGCAGGGGAAGTCATCGAGGCGATGATGGTCTCGGGTATCGACCTGACCATCTATTTCTACAATCCGAATATTCACCCGCGCGAAGAATATGACTATCGCAAAGAAGACAATATCCGCTTTGCCGAAAAAGCCGGGATTCCATTTATTGATGCCGATTACGACGCGAGCAACTGGTTCACCCGTATCAAGGGCATGGAGATGGAGCCGGAAAAAGGTATTCGCTGCACCGAATGTTTCGATATGCGTTTCGAGCGCACCGCGCTTTACGCCCATGAGAACGGGTTCAAGGTTTTCACGTCCTGCCTCGGCATTTCGCGCTGGAAAGATATGAAACAGATCAACGGCTGCGGTCACCGCGCCGCCGCGCGTTACCCGGACCTGACTTACTGGGATTATAACTGGCGGGGTGCCGGCGGATCGCAGCGCATGCTGGAGATCTCGAAACGCGAGAATTTCTACCAGCAGGAATATTGCGGCTGTGTCTACTCCCTGCGCGATACCAATATCCGCCGTAAAAAATCAGGTAACGACAAAATCGAAATCGGTGTACACTATTATGGTACAGAAACCGAAGCCTGAAAGCCTGAATGAACCTGCCGACCAAGAACCAGATCCATAAATACCTCTCCGACCTTGGCACTTCCCTGACAAAACGAGAACTGATTGATGCTTTTGACATCAAGGGCGACGACCGCATCGGATTCAAGCGCGCGCTGCGCGAGATGGAAGATGAAGGGCTGATCATCAAGGAAGGCGGAAAATCCTATCGTGTGCCGGATGCCCTTCCCGCCGTCACAGTCATTGAAATTTCGGATATGGATATCGACGGCGACCTGTTCGCGAAACCTGCCGAATGGGATGAGGAATTACAAGGCAAGGCCCCGCGCATCGAAGTCGCAACCGACAATAAACATGCCGCCAGCATGAAAGTCGGCGACCGCGCGCTGGCCAAAATGACGAAATTCTCGAACGAGCTGTACCAGGCCGAGATCCTGAAGCGGATGAATACGCTGAAAGCCCAGTCGGTCGGCCTTCTGAAACAGATACGCGGCGGTTATATTGTCGAACCGATGGAGCGCAACGCCAAATTCGATTTTGAGATCGCGCAGGCCGATTTCAACGGCGCGCGCCCCGGCGATATCGTCGTCTGTGAAATCCAGCCGTCGCGAAGCGCACTCAGGAAACGCGTACGCGTGATCGAAGTCATCGGCACGATGGAAGACCCGCGCACGATCTCGCTTGTCGCGCTACATCAGGCAGGACTGCGCGCGCATTTCCCCGAGGAAGTGATCGCCGCGACCGATGGCATGAAAGTTCCCCCAATCAATGGCCGTGAAGATTTGCGCCGCATTCCGCTCGTCACGATTGACGGTAAGGACGCACGGGACTTCGACGATGCCGTATTCGCGGAACCTGACAAAGATGGATGGCACCTGATCGTCGCGATTGCAGACGTGTCCTATTACGTACGCCCGGGCTCTCCGCTCGACAAGGAAGCCTATTTGCGCGGCAATTCCACCTATTTCCCGGACCGCGTATTGCCGATGCTGCCCGAGGCGTTATCGAACGATCTCTGCTCGCTACGCCCGCATGAACCGCGCGCGACGCTTGCCGTCCATATGTGGATCAATAATGAGGGCAAGCTTCTCAAATACAAATTCGTGCGCGGCCTGATGCAATCGCATGCGCGACTGACTTATGAACAGGTGCAGGCCGCGAAGAACGGTGTCACCGATGCGACGACAGAACCTTTGATGAAAGATGTCATCGAGCCGCTCTATACCGCGTGGAAAGTGCTCGACAAGGCGCGCGAGAAACGCGGCGCGCTCGATCTCGACGTGCCTGAACGCAAGATCATCGTCGACGACAAGAATGAAATGGCGGGTGTCGCCGTGCGCGAACGCCTCGATGCACACCGCCTGATCGAGGAATTCATGATCCTCGCCAACGTCGCCGCCGCAAGCGCGCTCGAAGATAAAAAAGCCCCCTGCATCTACCGCATCCACGACCGCCCGACCGGCGACAAGCTGATGTCGGCGCGCAGCTTCCTTGAGGCTTTCGGCCTCAATTTGCCGAAAGAAGGTGTATCGGCACCGAAGCAGCTCAATCATATCCTTCTTAAAGCCAAGGAAATGAAGACCGGCTTCCTGATCAACGAAGTCATCCTGCGATCACAGGCACAGGCCGTATACGACCCTGACAATATCGGTCATTTTGGTCTGGCGCTTGAGAAATACGCACACTTCACATCACCGATCCGCCGCTATGCCGATCTCGTCGTGCACCGCTCACTGATCAAGGCGTACGATCTTGGCGAAGGCGGCTTGTCAGATGTCGAAGCGGTGAAGCTTGAGGAAATCGCCCAGCATATCTCGATGACCGAACGCGCAAGCGCAGAAGCTGAACGCAATGCTGTCGACCGTTTCACGGCATCTTACCTGAAAGACCGCATTGGCGCGCAGTTCCCTGGACGTATCGGCGGTGTCACGCGTTTCGGGCTTTTTGTAAAACTCGAGCAGACAGGGTCGGACGGGCTGGTGCCCATTCGTACATTACCGTCCGATTATTACATCCATGACGAGAGCCAGCATGCGCTGATCGGCCGCCGCACCGGACGCATATTCCGCCTCGGTGCGCCAGTCCTTGTCAGACTTGTTGAAGCAGACCCGCTCACCGGCAGCACATTATTCGAGCTTATCAACGGCGAGGCCGGTGCCGATATCGACGGTTATAAATCCAAACACCCGGTATCATACGGCGAGCCGGGACGCGGCGACCGCGGCTCACGCCCGCCAAAACGCAATAGCGGCAAAGGCCATCGAAAAGGCCCGCGCAACAATGACGGCCCACCCGGCAGGCCCGGCGGCAACAAACACAAGAAACGCGATCATAAAAAGAAGCGCAGGGACTAACGGATCTGGTGGGCGTACTTGGTGACACCAAGCCCAGCTCTAGGAATTTCTGACACGGGCCCTGCATGTTCGAGCATCGGCGTGCTGGTGACAAAACTTCCATTGTGCGGACGGATCATCTCTCCGCCTTTTCCCTTACATATAGTCGATAACCGATCCACGCCCAAAGGCAGTACGCCGATGATTTCTTTATCCGTATGAAGTTTTTCTTTTCTAAATCTTAGACATTTGAGCCTGATTTCAAATCTATTGCCCATCATGGGCGCAACCTCAGCACCAAACCTGTTGAATATATCTCTCCAGCCAGGCTCGTATCGCAGAAGATCGCTCTCAAGATCTTCGATCGGAAGATCTTTGTCTTTCTGGCTGTAATCAAATACCGCCTGTTTGATCGGGCCAAGCTCGCCATTGATATAATCGGCGATCGGCGCTCTTTCAAATATGCCCGGTCCCGGCAGTAATGCGCCATAACCATGCGCTTCATAATCGAAACTCGCGGAAATGGAATTCAGTTCCTCTGATTGGTAGATCAGCCCACCGTAGGTTCTGAAATCATCGCTCAGGCACAGGGTGCCATCCGTACGCTTGGCTGTATGCAGATCTCCAAGATGATCAGGAAGCGCGATATTGTTGTTGAGGCTATGCGTGCGCATGATGATCCTAAGCCCGGTGAAAACTTGAAATTGTCATGACCGCACGTATACCCTGCCCGGCCGGGCTTGCATGCTGGACTTTTTCTCCGACCACGACGAGAGAATCCGGGCCAGGCGTAATGATCCTGCCCTGTGCATTTTTCCAGATGGTCGAGAGTTGATCTTTGCCAAGCGGCAAAATGGCGGTCGCCATGCCCGGATGCACGTGAAACTGTTCGCGGTCGGGCGACTGATCATAGATCGCCATATGCATGCGATCGCCGAATAAAGGTTCGAGATAATTACCAACATCTGCCGCCAGAGCATTCAGGCGATCGATAGCCGGGTCGGGCCGCGCGATTTTGAATTTGATGCTGCCTTTCACAAAAGGCGTTTCCCTGCCGATCGGGAGTTTGTCCAGATCCGCATAATCGAAGCTTGCGGCCAATGAGTTTAGAATCGGTGAAGAATGGACCGCCCCTTCAAGGCTTGTCGCCATACGTCCGAAGTGCCGCGCCATAAAGGTCTGCGGCCGGAATTGACGGGCTTCCTCAATATCGTCCAGAACCCGGAAACGGCTATCTAGCTCATGAATACGCATGTTTATTGATTAAACCGTCTGAAATATTATGTCAATATATTAATATCAGCTATTTTCTTGACTTACAGTCCAAAATCCTTATTTTGGCGACCTGAATTCCGCCCAAAATTGAAAGTTAAGATAATGGCTAAAAAAGGCAACGTTGTAAAAGTCCGTCTCGTCAGCACTGGCAAAAGCGCCGCTGGCAAACTGACCGGCTTTACCTACTACATCAAAAAGAACCCTAAAAACATCACCGAGAAGCTGTCATTCCGCAAGTATGACCCACGCGCCGTTGATGCTGAAACCGGCAAACGTGGCATTCACGTTCTTTTCGAAGAGAAAAAACTGCCACCGGCCAAAAAGAGCTAAGCTTCTTTTTAAAGGTACAAAATTCAAAACCCGCCTATTTGGCGGGTTTTTTAATTCAGGAAATGAATTTGCGTTCTTCGAGTTTGAACTCGTCCGGATTAAGGCGGCCCTTATTCTCAAAGAAGACCGTGTTGCGCCCGTTATGCTTGGCGAGATAGAGCTGCTCGTCCGTGCGCTTGATGATCTCCTGATAAGCCGCAGGATCTGCCGTCTCGCCTTCGATCACGACACCGCCAAACGAACAGGTGACGGGAATCTGACCGGCAGGCACGGCACAGGCAAAAGGCTTCTCTTCAATTGCGCGGCGCAGACGTTCGCCAACCGCATAAGCGAGCTCCGGCGTGACATCAGGCAATATCGCAATGAATTCTTCACCGCCCAACCGCGCGACAAGGTCGAAGCTGCGCAGTGAATCCTTGATGCGGTAGGCGAATGTTTTCAGGATTTCATCACCGACCGGGTGACCGTAGCTGTCATTGATATGTTTGAAATGGTCGATATCCATATAGATCAGGCCCAGCGTTTTCTTCTGCGCCTGCGCGTTCTGAAGCATCTTCTGCAGGTGGACTTCGAAATAACGGCGGTTATAGAGGCCGGTCAGGGCATCGGTCAGCGCCATCGACGGTGAAATCTCGTAATTCGCACGCAGACGCTCCTGGAAGCGGCGGCGGCGGATCTGCGTTCTTACGCGCGCCAGAAGCTCGTTACGGTCTACCGGGCGC
>JBEHYB010000027.1:0-24993 GCA_048498395.1 Pseudomonadota bacterium | reverse complement strand
CATCGGGTGGGCGAACATAATATCGTCGATCAGGTCCAGCTCTTTCAGAAGAATGCCACAGACGAGGCCATCCATATCGCTGCGCGTAATCAGTCGGTAGCGTTTATTGGCTTCTGGCATAATTTTGACAGCTTGGGACATGAAAATTCCTGTTACGTATGAATGGGGATGAAAAAGCTACAATTCAGGATACACAGAAAATATTTCTTAAAAGATAATACAGAGCGGCGAGGCTGGAAAGCCCTCCGTATACCATAATAATCTAATATTTGAGGCCAATAAAAAACCTGCCGGTCAGGCGGGTTTTTTGTGTGCTTATGGCTGGATCTTTGGAATGCCGAGCTGGAGGCGCCAGTTAATCGGGAATACGTGTGTTTCATTCGCATATTGTGATTGGTAGCTGACTTTGTATTCAGACTGGGCGACGTGCTCAAAGCAATCGGCAGGATCGACGGAAGGATCCTTGTAAAAGTTTTTAACGTCATCCGTCATTTGCGCGTATGGCTTGGCGCAAGCATCCATGATGGCCTTTTGAAGTCCATGCAGGCAGGTGAGATTGGTGCGCGACATTGCAACGACCTTCGGAAGTTCGTTCTCGCCGAGTTGTGCCGGGATTCCAACGATCGTGTCCTGGCAGAGGCTGCTGATATCTGGTGTTACCGGCGCTGTTGATGCGCTGTTAAAGGTAACGGCAGAGCTTTCAACGCTTTGGGCGGCGGCGGCCTGGGTCATGGCCAGAGCCACGGCAGGTATGATGGCGGTTAATGATTTCATTGTTTATATCCCCTCTGAAATGTTGGTGGGGAAGGTATAATATAATTTACATATTGCGTCAAGCTTTTATTCCAGCCACTAAAAAACCCCGGAAATCCCGGGGTTTTTCGAATTGCTGGCTTTGGATCCCCGCTTTCGCGGGGAAAGCAGCGAAGGGAGGATTAGCTGGCGGTGACCGCTTCTTTGTCCTTGTCGGTGTCCTTGGCTTTTTTGGCCTTTTTCTTGTCAGAATGGACATAGACAGGTTTTGCGCCGTTCTTCACGGTGTCTTCGTTGATCACGACTTCTTCGACATCCTCGAGATCAGGCAGTTCGTACATCGTGTCGAGCAGCATGATTTCCATGATGGAGCGAAGCCCACGGGCACCTGTCTTGCGAACGATAGCTTTTTTCGCAATTTCAGTCAGCGCGTCAGGCGTGAAGGTGAGTTTCGTGTTCTCCATTTCGAAGAGGCGGCCATATTGTTTGACGAGCGCGTTTTTCGGTTCTGTGAGAATAGAGATGAGAGCCGCTTCATCGAGATCGTCGAGAGTTGCTACAACCGGCAGACGGCCGACGAATTCAGGGATAAGGCCGAATTTCAGAAGATCTTCCGTCTCAAGCAGGCGCATCATCGTGCCGACACCCTGTTCTTCGGTTGGCTTGATCTCGGCACCAAAACCGATCGCCGTGCCGCCCTTGGAGCGCATGCCGATGATCTTGTCGATACCGGCGAAAGCGCCGCCGCAGATAAAGAGGATGTTGGTTGTATCGACCTGCAAAAACTCTTGTTGTGGATGCTTGCGGCCGCCTTGCGGTGGAACGGAAGCGATTGTGCCTTCCATCAATTTCAACAGTGCCTGTTGAACGCCCTCGCCAGAGACATCGCGTGTTATGGACGGGTTGTCGGACTTGCGAGAGATTTTATCGATCTCGTCGATATAGACGATACCGCGCTGGGCGCGTTCGACGTTGTAATCACAGTTCTGCAGAAGTTTCAGAACGATGTTCTCAACGTCTTCACCGACATAACCGGCTTCGGTCAATGTCGTTGCATCAGCCATTGTGAACGGCACGTCGAGAATGCGGGCGAGGGTTTGCGCGAGAAGCGTTTTACCCGAACCTGTAGGGCCGACGAGCAGGATGTTCGATTTGTTGATTTCGACATCCGCGCCTTTCTGGCCGATTTCGAGGCGTTTGTAGTGGTTGTGAACCGCGACGGAGAGAACGCGTTTCGCGCGGTCCTGTCCGATGATGTAATCATCGAGAACGGTTTTGATTTCGTTTGGTGTCGGGATTCCTTCGGAGCCTGTGCGGACGAGCTGGCTCTTGTCTTCTTCACGGATGATGTCCATGCAAAGCTCAACGCATTCATTGCAGATGAAGACGTTTGGACCCGCGATCAGCTTTCTTACTTCGTGCTGGCTTTTGCCGCAGAAGGAGCAGTAGAGGGTGTTCTTTGATTCAGAACCTGTTTTGGACATACGCTAACTTTCTTTATCCTAAAGTACTTATAACTTAACACCACTTTGCCAAGTGGCGAGGGCGGACGCAAGCCCTTCTTTTACCTACCTTATTCATCATAATTTAAGGAATGATGAAGGAAAACGGACATGAAATTCATATAGGTCCGGTCTGGCAGATAAGCAACTAATCATATATAACAAGGCTTCATGACTTCCGCATTGCAATCCCTGGACCAGGTTATCGAGACATTTTCCCTGTTTGACGACTGGGAAGACCGTTACCGTTATTTGATAGATTTAGGGAAAAGCGTCCCTGAAATGCCCGATTCAGACAAAACCGAGGCGAATCTTGTTCGCGGATGCACATCGCGAGTCTGGATGACATCTGAAATTCGAGACGGAGTGTTTCATTTTGATGCGGACAGTGATGCGCATATCGTCAAGGGGCTGATCGGGCTCCTGATGGTGATTTACCAGGGCAGGGCGCTTGCGGAGATCAAAGCAATCGATGTCGATGATATTTTCGCGAAGCTCGGGCTTGAGCAGAATCTCAGTCCGAACCGCAGGAACGGATTCTTCTCGATGGTCGAGCGGATTAAAGCGGCAGCCTAATAAGTCAGCACTCTTTCGATCAATTCGTGCCTTTTATAATCTTCGCCGAGAAATGCATTAAAAGCCGAGAGTGAATAAACGGCCAGGGCATCGTTATCCTTGAATATTTTTGTTACCTTATCCTGCACGTTTGTCAGGGCGTTTTGAACGCGCATGAGTGTAGCAACGACCGGTTTCGGCACTTCTACAGTCTCTGTCGTGAACTGCGTATCGATCATGTCCTTGATAACCGAGAGATAGTTTTCAATCTGGACATCGCGGCCAAAGGCACGCTGGAAGACTGGTTCCTGCCAAATGTCGGCGGCGCTTTTATCAATATAGAAGGGTAAGCTCGCCATGAAAACTTTCTCGGCCGATTTTTCGGCGATGTCCATGTTCTGCGAATTTTTGAGCAGAGGCAGTGAGACGGAGGTGAGGGCAAAAACATTCCTGGATTCGCCGCGACTTAATCTGCTGAAATATTCATCACGCGTTTCGCCTTGTTCGCGCGCGGAGAACGGGAGCAGTGAGATAAGGAAGTCGGAAATGTCTTTCCGGCCTTGCTCGTAGTCGGGCGATAAAGTCTGTGTGGTTGCGGGCGCGGTTTCTACGGTCATTGGTCACATCCTTGAATTCATGACCGAATGTAGTCAGTATATAGTATTATGTCAACAAAGTTAGGCTAAGTCATTGCAAGTTATACGATTTAAGGCTTGATTTTGACTGGTTTGGCTGGAGTTTTGGTTGCCGGTTTCTCAGCCGGCAATTCGTCCGGCTCGCCTTTGCCTTTTATACTTTTGAGAATGTTTGAATAAACTTCGTCGACTTTTTTATCCTGCGGGCCGAGCATTTCGCCTTCGAGGCTCAGGATTGAAGTCTTGCCGATCCAGATTTGTCCCGTATAGATCACGTCGCGGTCGTTGCGTTTGCCGGTCGCGAGCTCGACCGAGGTGCGCGTGCCGTTCTTCGTCAGCGCGGAGTCCTGCGCGAAGGCATGGAGGCCTGCTTCCTTGACCATTTCATCGAGCGTGGTTTTTAGATTTTCCGGCGTGTAGGCCTGCAGCTCTTTCGGGTCCTGTTTCAAGCAGGTGATGCGGAAATTGACCGAAGAGGCATCGTCCATCTGGGTATAGGTTACGACTTCATCGCAGGATTTTTTATCTGCGCCGGTGCATTTTTCCTCGATAAAAGGTTTTTCGGGGAAGGTGATTTTGAAATCGCAATGATCGGGGGCGTAGGTGAAGGGTGCTGCGAGGGCGGGAGTGGATATCAATAGCAAAACACAAAGTGCTTTTCCCGCGAAGGCGGGAATCTTTCTCGTGTAAGGAAGAAAGGTCCCCGTTTTCACGGGGAAAGCAGAAATAGTAGTTTTCATTGAAACCTCTTCCATGTTGTCGGGTCGGCGGCGGTTTGGGTTCTTGCCGTCATGTCTTTGACCTGATGGCCGTCGGCGAAGGGCAGCCAGACGAAAGGAATCTGTTTCTTCATGGCATATTTCAACTGGTCGTCGAGTTTGCGCGCGGCGTGGTAGAGCTCGACCTTGTTACCGTTTTTGCGCAGGCTGCGCGCCGTTTCTGCGGCGTGAGACGCTTCCGCCTCGGACGGGATGACCACCATCACATCGGCGGGGCCTTTGGGGCCGATGCCGAGCTTGGCGGGATGTGTCTGGCGCATGACATCAAACAGGCGTGAGAAGCCGATCGAGATGCCGACACCGGGCAGATGTTTGTTGATATAGCCTGAAGCCAGATCGTCGTAACGGCCGCCCGAGCAAACCGAGCCCGTGAATTCCGGCACGTCGAGAAGTTGCGTTTCGTAGACCGTGCCCGTGTAGTAATCGAGACCGCGAACGATGGAAAGATCGGCGACGACACCTTCGCCAAGATGGGCGAGATTGTCGAGAACGAAGACCAGCTCCTGAATCCCGTCCTGCATTACGTCGTTTTCGGCTTTGATCGCTTTGATGACATCAGGTCCGCCTTTGATCGCGGCGAGTTCGAGGATTTGATGAATTTGCAGTTCGGTTAGGCCGGCCCTGTAAAGTTCATCGAACACCTTGTCCTTGCCGATTTTTTCAAGCTTGTCGACGGCGCGGGTTACCGGGATTGAATCCTTGACGCTCATGCTTTCGAGCAGGCCCATCAGGATTTTGCGGTTGTTGATCCGCAGCTGTACACGGCCGATATCGAGAGACTGGATTGCCTCATAACAGACGGCGGCGACTTCCGCGTCGAAAGAGATCGGAAGATTGTCGACATTGATCACGTCGATATCGCATTGATAGAATTCACGCATGCGGCCCATTTGCGGGCGCTCGCCGCGCCAGACGCGCTGCATCTGGTAACGCTTGAACGGGAATACGAGATCGTTGAATCTCTGTGCGACGTAACGGGCGAGGGGCACTGTCTGGTCGAAATGCAGCGCGAGGCGCGCTTCGTTCTTGTCACGCTCGTCCTTGTGCAGGCGTTCGATAACGTAAATCTCTTTATCGACTTCGCCCTTGGCGGTCAGGACATCGATTTCCTCGACGCTCGGCGTTTCAATCGAGCAATAGCCATAGGATTCAAAAACCCGGCGGATATTGTCGAACCAGCGTTGTTCGACAAGACGTTCTTCGGGGAGCCATTCGGGGAAGCCGCTGACCGGCTTTGGTTTGTAGATTTTGCGTTCGTTCATAAGGCTTTTTAGCGCATTTAAATGATTGGCGGAAGCCCTCGTTTTTACCACAGAGGCACAGAGAAAGCAGAGTTTTATATATTTTCTCTGTGTCTCTGTGTCTCTGTGGTTTATAGAGATAAAAAGAGTTGAGCCATGTCCATAAAATATCGCCCAGAAATCGACGGATTGCGCGCCGTTGCCGTTTTATCCGTTCTTTTATGCCATGCGCATTTTGCCGGTTTTGCCGGCGGCTTTGTCGGGGTCGATATTTTCTTCGTGATCTCGGGTTTTCTGATCACGTCGCTGATCGCCAGGGATTTGAAGGAGGACGCGTTCAGTTTTGCCGGTTTCTGGGAGCGGCGGATCAGGCGGATTTTGCCGCCGCTCGTTCTGGTCGTCGCGGTGAGCGTGATCGCGGGATGGTTTTTATACCTGCCCAATGATTACGATCTGCTCGGCAAACAGGTCGCGTCGCAAGCTATATTCGCTTCCAATATTTTATTCAAGAAGCAAGCCGGGTATTTCGACGTGTCGAACGACACCAAGCCGTTGCTGCACACATGGTCGCTGGCCGTCGAGGAGCAATTCTATCTGCTCTTCCCTCTGGCGGTGTTCTTTATCTGGCGGCACCGCCATGACAAAATTTATAAATATCTTGCGATCTGCGCAGCCGTTACTTTTGTCGGCGCGAGTTTTATCGTGCGCAATTCACCGTCTTCGGCTTTCTACCTTCTACCGTTTCGCGCGTGGGAATTGCTGCTTGGCTCACTCATTGCCTTAAGGCCAAAGCAATACCCGAAATTCACTAGCGAAATCATGGGTTTTGTGGGGCTCGCAGCGATTGTTGTGGCGGTGCTGACCTATAGCAAGGATACGCTGTTTCCGGGGGCGAGCGCGCTGTTGCCGTGCCTCGGCGCGACGGCGATTATCGCGTCCAATGAAGGCGAGCGTAATATCGTCGGACGCATGCTTGTTGCGCGCGTGCCGGTCGCGATCGGGCTGATTTCGTATTCGCTCTATCTGTGGCACTGGCCGGTACTGGTTTATGCAAGATATAATCAGTTGTATCCGGTTACGCAGATAATGGCGGCGGGATATCTCGCGTTGGCGGTTCTGCTCGCCGCGCTGACGTGGAAATTCGTCGAAGCGCCGTTTCGCCGCAAGGTGATTTTGAAGACAAGAAAATCCGCTTATATCGCGGCGTTTATATGCTTGCTGACGATGGGCGGCGCAGGGCTTGCGATCCATTACACGGGCGGTGTGCCGCAGAGGCTGCCCGCAGAAGTCGCGCAATATGCCGCCGGACAGGATGATGTCAATCCGCACCGCGATGAATGTAATAAGCCGAGGCTCAGCCGTTTCGACAGTGGCGATATCTGCCAGTCGAATAAAGGAAGCAAGCCGACATTCGCCCTATGGGGTGACAGTTTCGCAGATGCCATCGCGCCGGCGATTTACGACCTGTCGCAGAAATACAATAAGAACGGCTATATCATCACGGCGCATGGATGTCCGCCGATCCTCGATTACGCGCAGGCTCCGGATCTGTCTTATGACTGTATCGGTTATAATGACCGCGCGCTTGAGCTCATCGAGAAGAATAATATCAAGACGGTCATGCTTGCGGGTAACTGGACGGGCAAGCTCAGAAAGAAAAGCGCGATTTTCAAAACCACGGACTGGTATAAAAATTATTCTGCCCAATATGACGATATCGCGACCGCCGGATTGAAACACACGGTCGACGAGCTGCAAAAGCGCGGCGTGAAAGTCTATATCCTGACCGATCCGCCTTATTCGGAATTCAATCCGCCGCGACGGCTCGCGATGAAGCGCCTTTATAACGCGCCGGAAGCCGTCGATACGGTTGCTGCGGCTTATTACAAGGCCGGCCGCGCCGATAATATCGACCTGTTCGAGAGGTTGAACAAACAATCAGGCATCGTCTTTATCGATCCGGCCAAAAAACTCTGCGATGACAAAGAGTGCAGACTGGGCGCGGATGGCCACAGCCTGTATTTCAACGAAGGGCATCTGTCCGTTTTTGGGGCGATGTATCTTGAGAGTTTGTTTGAAGGATATTTCAGGAAAGAGTTTTAAAATCAGAAATTGTCATGTCGACCGAAGCGGAGACATCCCATCTATCCCAAGGTGAGATCCCTCGGCTTCGCTCGGGATGACGATGGAGTATGATTTATTTGTGTAAATCGAAAAGACCTTCGAGGCGATCGATGAGGGCGGTCGCCAGCTCGTCCGCATCGACGATGCTCATTGCCTTGCGGTAATAGCGCGTGACATCATGACCGATGCCGATCGCGGTCAGGTCGACCTTGTCGACGAGCTCGATCCAGTCGATGACATGGCGCAGATCTTTTTCAAGCACATTGGACGGGTTGACCGACAATGTTGAATCGTCAACCGGCGCGCCGTCAGAAATAACCATCAGGATTTTACGGTCCTCGGGACGTGGCGCGATACGGTTATAGGCCCAGGCCAGCGCTTCGCCGTCGATATTTTCCTTGAGCAGACCTTCTTTGAGCATCAGCCCTAAATTCTTGCGCGCGCGGCGGTATGGTGTGTCGGCGCTCTTATAAATGATGTGGCGCAGATCGTTGAGACGGCCTGGATGGCTGGGGCGGCCGTTTTGAATCCACAGGTCGCGGGATTTACCGCCTTTCCAGGCACGGGTCGTGAAGCCGAGGATTTCAACCTTGAGGCCGACACGTTCCAGCGTGCGGGCAAGAATATCCGCGCACATCGCGGCGATCGTAATAGGCCGGCCGCGCATTGAGCCTGAATTATCGAGCAGGATAGTGACAATCGTGTCTTTAAATTCTGTCTGTTTTTCCTGCTTAAAGGAAAGCGGGATGGTCGGGTTGGCGACGATACGGGCGAGACGCGCGCTGTCGAGATAGCCTTCCTCGAGATCGAACTGCCAAGAGCGTTGCTGGCGGGCGAGGAGTTTCCGTTGCAGGCGATTGGCGAGCTTGGCGACGACGGCTTGCAAATGCACAAGCTGTTTATCGAGCAAAGCGCGCAGGCGCGTCAGCTCATCTTCGTCGGCGAGATCCTCCGCCTTTACGATTTCGTCGAATTGCGTGGTGTAGATCGCATAGGTCGTGCCGGGGCCTGCGGCCAGATCGGCGCGCGGCATGCGCTGCTCGGACGAGGCTTCGCTGTCTTCATCTTCATCGAGCATAAAGGACTGGTCCTGCTGCTCGTCGCCGGACTCGCCAGAATTTTCTGAATCTTCCGGTTCCATGTCCTGGGATTCTTCGCCGTCGGCGGCGGTATCTTCGCCCTGTTCCTGTTCGCCGTCCTGATCCTGCTGCTTTTGTTTTTGATCCTGTTCTTCCTGCTCGGCGGTGTCTTCTTCGTCATCGGGCGTGACGTTGGGGTCGAAATTATCGAGATCGAGCTTTTTCAAAAGTGTTTTGACGGAAGTCGAGAATTCCTTCTGCGAGCCGAGCTTTGTCTTGAGATCTGAGAAATCCTTGATTTTGAGTTTCTCGGTAATCCATGGCCGCCAGAGGTCGGCGAGGTTTTGCGCGGCAGGCGGGAGTTTCTCACCTGTCAGGTCGGCGCGGACGATTGCGTGAAGCGCGTCCGGCAATGTGTCGTTATGGCGGTCGGTCTGGTTCTGGTAGCCGAGACGATTGGCCTTGTTCTCTAAAACAGCATTCAGGTTCTGACCGATGCCTTTCATTTCCAAAGCGCCGAGCGCTTCGATACGGGCCTGTTCGAGCGCGTCATAGACGGCGCGGGCGCGTTCGTTCTGGGGCGCTGTTTTCGCGTGGAGTTTCGCGTTGTGATGGCGGATGCGCAAAGCTTCGGCATCGGCCGCGCCGCGCGTCAGCGCCTTGTCGGCATCGCTCAGGCGAATATCAGGCACGGGCAGGCGGGCCTTGCCGGGCTGGGTCAATGTCAGCTTACGGTCGCCGGATTCAACGGCAGAGAAGTGGATTTCAACCTGCGGTTTTTTGGCAATCGCGCGCAATGTCGCCGCGGTGACATCTTTGAATCGTTCGAGTTTGTCCTGTGGTCCGGTCATCACTGCACGTCATGCCCGCGCAGGCGGGCATCCGGTCCTGGAACGGCTGTTGCCGTCGCTTGTTTATTGCCGGATCCCCGCCTGCGCGGGGATGACGACAAGGGATTAAAATTATTCATTCAAGCCCTCGTATAAATCTTTCCACTCGGGATTCATTTCCTCGATTATCCGCATTTTCCATGAACGGTTCCATTTTTTAAGACGCTTTTCTCTTATGAAGGCATTTTCTGCATCTTCGTGAACCTCATAATAAACAAGCTGTTTTATGTCGTATTTCTTTGTAAACCCCTCGGCGATTTCATTTCTGTGTTCGGAGATTCTTTTCCTTAGATCGGAGGTAACTCCGACATAGAAGGTGCTATTCCGTTCTCTGGTCAGGATATAAACGTAGAATTTCTTTTCGTGCATTTGGCTTGCCGGATCCCCGCCTGCGCGGGGATGACGTTAAGTGGTTAAAAGCTCCACCCCGAAACAGCGCTGATAATATTCGGCGAGGATCGAATGTTCGAGCTCATCGCATTTGTTCATGAAGCTGAGTTTGAACGCCAGTTCGCGGTCGTGGAAGATCTGGAAGTTATCGGCCCAGGCGATCACGGTACGAGGGCTCATCAGCGTCGAGAGGTCGCCGTTCTTGAAGCCTTCGCGAGTGAGAGAGGCGAGGCGGACCATGGCATCGATATCCTTCATGCCTTGGTCGTTCTGCATGGCAGGGACTTTGGCGGCGACGATCTTCACTTCGTCCGCGTGCGGCAGGTAGTTGAGAACGGTTACGATGTTCCAGCGATCAAGCTGGCCCTGATTGAGCTGCTGTGTGCCGTGATAGAGGCCCGTGGTGTCGCCGAGACCGACCGTGTTGGCGGTCGCGAATAAGCGGAAAGCCGGGTGAGGGCGGATGACGACGTTCTGGTCGAGAAGCGTCAGGCGGCCTTCAGATTCAAGAACGCGTTGAATGACGAACATGACATCCGGGCGGCCGGCATCGTATTCGTCGAAGACGAGCGCGACAGGGTTTTGCAATGCCCAGGGCAGCAAGCCTTCCTTGTATTCGGTAATCTGTTTGCCTTCGCGCAGGACGATCATGTCCTTGCCGATCAGGTCGATACGCGAGACATGGCTGTCGAGGTTGATACGGACGCAGGGCCAGTTGAGGCGCGCGGCGACCTGTTCGATATGCGTCGATTTACCCGTGCCGTGAAAACCCTGAATCATCACGCGGCGGTTGAAGCTGAAACCGGCGAGAATGGCGAGAGTGGTGTCATGGTCGAATTGATAGGTATCGTCAACCAGCGGCACGTTTGGCATCTCATGTGAAAAGCCCGGCACTTCCCAGTCGATATCGAGGCCGAACGTTTTCTTGATGTTGAACATCTTGTCGGGGATGGAGGTATGGCGGGGATTATTCGAGACGAGCTGGGTGACATCGAATGACAATGCCATTGGTTCCTGTTTGAGTTCGGCCACGTTATTTCCTTAATTTTATACGAGAGAGCAGGCTTATTATTAATATATAGGCCAAACGGTGCGGGATTTAAAGCCGTTAGTGCCCTGATTAGTGATTGGTAGGGCTCGGTGCTTCAGGTAGCCGGGCATTTATGAAGTCGCCCGATTTATTGACTGATTTGAAGATGATCAACGTGCTGTTCTCATCATAATAGAGATGCGTCGCGTAGCCGATCATGCTGGCCATCTTCGACATTTGTTTAAAGTTTCCGGTATCCAGACGCTCGATCAGGTCCTTTATCGTGACCTGACCGGTTTGATACAGAAGCGCCGCTTCCGCTTCCTGCCTGTTTGCCTCGATGTTTCTTGCCCTGATCCTTGCCATGGCCTCTGGATCGTCATGGTATTCCGGCGGTGCCAGATCTTCTGCGAATTTCACTGGTTTGTATTCACGCAGTTTTTCATTCATCAGCGTGATAAAACGATCGTCTAGTTTTAAAAACTGCGCCTGAACTTTATCGCGCAGCTCGAACGCTTCCGCGTCATATTCGGGTACCTGTTCATGTGCTATATCCGCATTAAACCAGTGAGTGCCCGCTTCAGCCTTGGTAACGGACGGGTTGAAGACGCGCATGAGCGCATAGAAGCGGCGGAATTCTGCGTCGCTTTCGTTTTCATTCAAGATGATGGTGATACTTTGATTGAGTGCCTTGAGTATATGCGGCAGGGCGAGTGGGTGAGGACGGCCTCTCGTTACCCATTTCTCAAGATGATGGGGTGATGCCCCTGCGTTATAGACGCTGTCGCCGATCAGGGTTTTATATTCATCCGGCAATTCTGAAATCATGCGACAGATATCTTTGAAGCTCTGCTTTGTTTCGTCGCTGGCATGCGTATTGAAAAACGCTTTCGCACTGGCATTCAGGGCGACGCTCAGCCAGCCCTCGATCCGGTTGTCAGGCTTAACCTGAAGCTCTTTCAGCAGGTCCTGTATGGCCGTGCCGATACGCAGAATGGTGTCGCTATAAGCTTTATCCATAACCTCTTATAGGAGCTGTGGCTGAAATCTGTCAAATTTGGGGGCGGGCGGCGTCAGGCGGGCTGGGTCAGGGTGCCGAATTTCTGATAGGCGACTTTTAAAACGGTGTACGCCATATTGATTTTCTTGAGCAATTCCTCGGCCTGGGGGTCGTCCCGGTTCAGGTCCGGGTGGTATTTCTTGGCGAGGTCCTTATAGCGGTTCTTGATGCCGTTCAGGTCGATGGGCGGCTCAAGCCCCATAACGGCCAGGGCTTCGAATTCAGGTGTCTGGCGGTTGCCCGCATAACGGTTGCGGTTTCCTGCCGAGGTGTCTTTCGGCGGCTCTTCATCCGTATAGTGATAAGTCTGCCATGCCTTGCGTTTTAAGGCCTCGGTATTGGCCGCGGTATCGTAACGCTTTGTAGGGCGGTCCCAGACAGTCGAGCGGGCGATATGGTCTTCCATGTCGGCGATCGTCATGCCTTCGAAGAAATTCCACGCCTTGTTGTATTCCTGCACATGTTCCTTGCAGAACCAGTAATATTCAGACAGGTCGCGGTTTTTCGGCGCGCGGTGCTCGCCTTCGCAAGGACAGCCTGGCATCTCGCAGAGTTTGGTCTGCGACTTCGTCTTTTCAGACTTGTCTTGAAATTCGGGTGAGTTCGGTTTCAGGTTTATTTTAGGCATACTCTACTATAATAAAGGATTATGAGCGCAAATTTCCAGCCAATCCGCGAGCGGATCGTAAATATTTTGAACGAGAGCTTTGCGGTGAGCGCGCTCGAAGTCATTGACGATTCTCACAAACATATAGGTCATGCCGGCCATAACGGAAAAGGTGAGAGTCATTTCAAGGTGATTATTTCCTCTAGCGACTTCGAGGGAAAGACCCGCATACAGCGTCACCAGATGGTGTATGCAGCCCTGAAAGACCTTATCCCGCCGATCCATGCGCTCCAGATCAAGGCGGATACGCCATAACTGGGTTATGCTATCTGAATACTCGCGTAGGTTGAAAATATAATTTATATTATCGTTATAGTTGTAATTTCATCCTTAAGGATATAGTCTCCTTCTTAGCCATTCAAAATCTAGTAAGGGGAAGATTATGAGCCTGGATAACGCCGCCTATCACACTATGGAAGTCAGACCATCCAAAATCGAAGGCAAGGTCGATCCTTTGCAGATCGAGAACGAGGATGGCAGCCCGCGCAGTACCTTGGTCAGCAAGAACATCACCATATTGGGACGCAGGACATCGGTCCGGCTGGAGCCTGAAATGTGGAACGCGCTTAAGGATATATCCCGCCGTGAGCATTGTTCGATCCATGATATCTGTTCGCTGATCCATATCCGCAAGAATCCGCTGACATCCTTGACGGCTGCGATCCGGGTTTTCCTGATGCTTTATTACCGCGCGTCCTCGACGGAAGAAGGGCATAGCCGCGTCGGTCATGGCAGTTTTGAAAATATGAAACGCCGCGCGCGCATCAATGTCGACCTGAAACTCCTGCGCACGCCATCGGGCGCAAATCCGACCGGCATGTCGGATATGGCGCAATCGGATTATCAGTGGGTTTACTGATTAATTTACGCGACTAGTTTACGCGGCTCATGGCCAGGTATTTCTGCTGGCGGCGTTTGATCAGGCGTTCCGGATCCCATGGCGACATTTCGGCCAGTGACCTGTCGATCTGGTTGGCGACAGCCTCGATCGTCTGGATCTTGCCACGATGCGCGCCGCCCAGAGGTTCCTCGATGATGCCGTCGATCAACTTCAGGCCATAGAGATCCTGTGCGGTCAGTTTAAGCGCTGTCGCAGCTTCTTCAGCCTGTTGAGCCGATCTCCAGAGAATGGACGCGCAGCCTTCAGGTGAAATAACGGAATAGATTGAATGTTCGAGCATATAAACGCGGTCGGCTGTCGCGATCGCGAGCGCGCCGCCTGAAACAACTCCGCAGACAATGACGGACACCATCGGTGTGCGCAGACGAAGGCAGGCGTTGATGGATTGCGCGATAGCTTCGGACTGGCCGCGTGCTTCGGCCTCAACGCCCGGATAGGCACCGGCTGTATCGACGAGCGAGATAACGGGAAGCTGGAACTGCGAAGCCATTTCCATGAGGCGGATCGCCTTGCGGTAACCTTCAGGCTTCGCCATGCCAAAATTGTGACGGATACGTGTTTCTGTATCGTTGCCTTTTTCATGGCCCATGACGACAACCGAGCGGCCACGGAAACGGCCAAGACCGCCGATCAGTGCCTGATCGTCCGCGAACTGGCGGTCGCCTGCGAGCGGTGTGAAGTCATCGATGAATCCTTTGACGTAGTCCACGAAATGCGGACGATCGCCATTACGCGCGACCTGAACTTTCTGGGCCGGTGTCAGTTTGCTGTAGGTCGCGCGGAGCAATTTCTCTGTCTTGCCTTCGAGGCGAGTCAGTTCTTCGGCAATGTTGAAATCCTTGCTGCTTGTCATGTGACGCAGTTCGGAAATCTTTCCTTCGAGCTCCAAAATCGGTTTTTCAAATTCCATCGCAGCCATAGTGTTTGCCTTTTTTAGCGTTAGTCAAAATTGTCATCCTGAGCATAGCGAAGGATCTTGCTGCAACCGGGCCAGATGTTTCACTTCGTTCAACATGACAGAATTGAGTTGGGGACCATAACAAATCAGGCAGGTCCGTTCAAGGATCCCGCCTGATTTATAATTACTTATGAGAAATAAGCCTTAGGCTGTTTTCTTGCCGAGAGGGTGTTTCTCCTCGACTGTTTTCTTAAGCTTTTTGCCAAGGATATGCGTGTAGATCTGTGTCGTCGCGATATCGGCGTGGCCCAGCATTTTCTGAACAGCGCGCAAGTCCGCACCGTTAGAGAGAAGGTGGGTTGCAAACGCGTGGCGCAGGATGTGCGGAGATACGCGTTCTTCGTCGATTTTCGCTGCGCGTGCCAGGTCTTTCAGGAGCTGGGCGAAGCGTTGACGTGTCAGGTGGCCTGAGTCAGATGTGCGTGACGGGAAGAGCCATGGAGCCTGACGGCCAGCGGCATCATCCATGCCAACAAACTGGCTACGGAGTTCGATATAACGTGTCAGCGCTTTTTGAGCTGAGTCAGACAGCGGGACCATACGCTCGCGTCCGCCTTTTCCTTCAACCATAATGAACTGGTTGCCTTCGGAGATGGCAGACATCGGCAGACCGACGAGTTCGGAAACGCGCAGGCCCGTCGCATAAAGCATTTCAAGCAAGCAGACCAGACGAACGCTTTCAGCGCCGCCTTGTTCACCAGCCGATTTAATCAGGGAATCAACTTCGTTCTCAGCCAGTGTTTTCGGCAGAGTGCGGGTTTGCTTCGGAGATTCGATCGCAGATGTCGGATCGTCCTGACGTACGTTTTCAGATACGAGGTAACGGTAGAACTGACGCAGGGCAGACAGACGGCGCGCAACTGTGCGGACGGCAATCTGGTTTTTGTTCTGACCTTTAACGTGGATTTTACCTGCGAGGTCCGCGAGGTACGCTTTCAGGTCTTCACCTGTCGCGTTCTCGATCTCTTTCTTGCGGCTGTCGCGGAGATAAAGGCTCACATCCGCCAGATCTCGCCAGTAGGCGTGACGGGTGTTAAGGGCGGCTCCACGCTCTGTAGTAAGCATATCCAAAAACATGTCCACATATTTGGACAGTTTTGGTTTCGGCATTGCCGGACGACCTGGACGAGCCATAATTAATTCTCCTTCTTAACTTTCTTATATTCTATCAAATCCGCCAGCACTTCATGTGCAAGGCTTCTAATCTCTTCACTCAACCCCACAGACTGCAAACCTTCGGTGATTCTAAATAAAGCGGCCGGGTGCAGCTGTGAAACCCGTTGGCCATTTAGAGCCTGAAGTGAATAAAGAACAACTTTTCCAGTATCTTGGCTAGCAGATGCCTGTTTCAGTCCATTCATTAATTCCATAGTAGGCATTACATAATCGTTTGTGCCTGTCAAGCTTAAAAGTTTTTCATAAGATTTTTCCGGAACCTTATCCTCAACTTCCTCGCTCTGTAATATTAGAGAAATCACATGAAGTTGAGCATTTTCAATGGTTTCAGGGGTTTCTGCTGTTTTCGGCCCGGTCTTTTGGATGCCGGATCTTTTATCTTCCTCGGGGGCATTTTCAGCCGGAGCCGGGGCGGCGGAGGAGCCTTCCAGGGCCGAAATTACGTCCAGATCGGTGACTGATTCTTTGGTTTTCGCCTCAGGTTTATTGAAAGCCTGGGCAAACCAGGCCCCCGAAACACGTGTTTTGGCACGTATTAACAAGCTTAAAACCCTGCGGGCTTCATCCTGCGTAAAGCCATCAACGGCATTATTTGTTGCGAAAAACCGCGCGAATGGCGCAAAAACCGTTTCGCTCCAACCTTCCGAGGACTTCAGTATGGCTTTGAGCTGTGCCGGTTTGGCTGAATCCGGCGTTGAGGTGATCTTGCTGTAGGCTTCCAAAATCGGTTGCCATGTCCCGAGCGCCGGTGTCAGCATTTTCGACTGGACCTGATATTCAGCTTCCAAATCATCGGTGGTTTTCAAACCTTTCTCAACGGCGGCGGCGAGCAGCGAGAGTTTTTCAACGGCGGCTGAGGGCGATTGATTGAGGAGCAGAGAAATCACCTGCGGTTTTAAAACGCGCGCGCTGTCGGTTGTGAACAGGGATGCTGGAATAAGTCCGGCTTTATCCATTGCGAGAATTTCAATCACCGATCTGGCGTTGAGTTCATTGAGTGTCGCAGGTGCGGTGAGTTTTTTCGAAGTCGCGTAAAGCTGCGCGGCCTTGATCAGGGATGTCGCATCGTCCTGCGCCTCGGGCGTGTCAGTCGTCAGCAGAATCTGACAGAAAGATTTCAGGTCAGGCCAGAACGTCGTTGCCGAAGCCTGTTTCAGATTGTCGCCGACGGCTTTTTCTTCGAGACAGGCGAGGCCCATCTGTCCGTTGCCGACAAGTCCTTCAACGCCCGCGAGCGCTGCTTTCGATGACGGGATATTGCCTTCGAGTTTTTTGTAGAGATTGACGGTATCGGTGTAGGAGCCGAGATCGATCAGCGTCTCAAGACGCGCGGAGAATGCATCGTTGGTTTTTGCATCTTTCGCGTCCGTGAAGCTTCCTGCGTCAGGCACGGTCAGCAACGCGCGAATGAGGAGCGCGCGCATCGTCGGTGAGATGATCGTCAGGTTCAGTTTGGAGAGATCGTCGGCGAGTTTCGCGCTGGAATAGCTTTTCCACAGATCGCCGTTAAGTGCTCCATCGGAGGCCCGGGTTAGGAGGCCAAGCGAATCCGCGTCGAGGTCATTCGCTTTTTCAATATCTGCACCGGCTTTCGAGATGCCATCAGCGCCTTCCTGACGCGGGTGAATTTTCACCGGCAGGATCGGGCTGTAATGGGGGATGGCAGGTTCAGCCGGTACCGTCGCGGTGGCTGCCGATGCTGTTGGTGCAGCTTTGGCAGGCGCATCAGTCGCGCTCTGGGCGAAAGCGGCTGGGCTGAATAAAAGTCCGGACAGGAGAAGAAGGAATAACGGGCGCATGATTATTTAATCTGATCGGATGGCAGATCGTGTGTGATCATGGTTTGTTGAACGGGTACGTCGCTGGTTGCCACATACGCAAAACTGCCTATGACAAGTAAAACCAGCAGGGCGGCCAAAATTCCGAATATTTTCATGTTAGATCCTTTACGTGAGAATGATAGGAACGTAGTAAATGAAATAGGGAAAAGCAAGCCAGCTTAACTGGCGATACACAAGCTTTACATAGGCCGGTATGACCATCGAAGATCACATAAGCTATATTCATAAGAACCTCGACAAGCCTGTCATATTTATAGGCATGATGGGTGCGGGGAAAACGACGGCGGCCAAAAAAACGGCCGAAGCGCTGAAATGGGGATTTATCGATTCCGATCATGAGATCGAAAAGGACGAGGGCATCAGTGTTCGTGAAATTTTCGAGACGAAAGGCGAGCCGTTCTTTCGCGAACTGGAAAAAAACAAAATCGCGGATTTGCTAACGCATACAAAAGGAATCATCTCTATCGGCGGCGGAGCCATTACGACACCCGAGACAGCGGAAGCGCTTTTTTCAAAAGCCCTTTGTATCTGGCTCGACGCGCCGGTCGACGTGCTGGTCAAGCGAGTTGCAAAGCAGGGAAGCCGCCCGCTTCTGAACGGACGCGATGCCGCGCAGGCCCTTGAGGAACGAATGGAACAGAGGAAGCATTTGTATTCAAGGGCACATATTCATATAGATGCATCGCCGGAGGTGAGCGATGTCGTTCAGAATGTCATAGGACAGATATATAATTATCTGGTAAAACAGAAATCATGAAATTCGATTTTAAAAAGCTGCGCGTCAAGCTCTCAAGCCGATCCTATCCGATATTCATCGGGTCGCATTTGCTGGCGCGGCCAGATTTATGGCTGACAGCCCCGTATCCTGCAAAAGCCTTTATCATCGCCGATAATAATTCGAATGCCATTTACGGCGATTTTGTGAAATCCATCCTCGAGAAGCACAAAATAGAAGTCGCCGTCTACAAGATTGCACCCGGCGAAAAGAGTAAATCTTTTTTCGATTTTCAGGCGGTTGTTGAGTGGATGCTCGAGAACGGCGTGAATCGCAGTTCTTACGTTATTGCGCTTGGTGGTGGTGTCGTCGGCGATCTGGCCGGTTTCGCAGCGGCGAGTGTTCTGCGTGGCATTAAGTTCATCCAGATCCCGACAACGCTGTTGTCGCAGGTCGACAGCTCTGTCGGTGGCAAGACGGGTATCAATTCAAAATCCGGTAAAAACCTGATCGGTGCATTTTACCAGCCGCAATCGGTCGTCATCGACACCGAAACTTTAAAATCCCTGCCGAAGCGCGAGATGCTTGCCGGTTACGCCGAGATCGTAAAATACGGGTTACTGGGCGATGCCAAATTTTTCAAATGGCTCGAAGATAACGGCGAGAGAGTCGTTAACGGCGACGCAGAAGCTCTTGCGTACGCCATTGAGCGCAGTTGTGCCATGAAAGCCGAAATCGTGCGCCAGGACGAATTCGAGGAAACGGGTTTACGCGCGCTGCTCAATCTCGGTCACACATTCGCGCATGCGCTCGAGACATCATGCCAATATGACGGCCGCCTGCTGCACGGCGAGGCGGTCGGGATCGGGCTCGTGCTCGCGGCACGGCTGTCGTTCGAGATGGGATATATTTCAGCAACCAATGTCAAACGCATCGAGAAACATCTCTCTTCGGTCGGATTGATGACGGAGATTCACCAGATTCAGCCAGAGATCAACACGACGGCGCAGGATTTGCTTGCGCTTATGTACAAGGATAAAAAAGCGACGGCGAAAGGGCTGACTTTTGTCGTGCTGAGGACGATCGGCAGGGCGCGTCTCGACAGATCCGTCAGCGAAGATGTCGTGCTTAAGGTTTTGCAAGGATCGATGAAATGACCGAGTTAATGTTTTCTGCGTTGCTGGTTTTATTCCTGCTCTGCCTGTCGGCGGTTTTCGCGGCAGGAGAAACATCGATGACGGCGGTATCCGAGCCGCGCATGCTGGCCGCCGAGAAAAACGGCAGCCGCCGCGCCAAGCTCGTCAATAAGATACTTCAGCGTAAGGACCGCATGATCGGCGCGATGCTACTGGGGAACAACATGATCAACATCCTGGCCTCGGCGATCACGACAAATGTCCTGATCAAGGCGTTCGGCGAGGCGGGCGTTTTCTACGCGACCGGCGTGATGACCGTCCTGATCCTGATCTTCGCGGAAGTCTTGCCGAAGACGCTCGCTTTCCACCGCCCGGACGCGATGGCGATGGTAATGGCTCCGCTGGTGCGGGTTCTGGTGCTTGTATTTTCGCCTATCACGCAACTGATCTCGGCGATTGTTCACTACACGTTGAAAATATTCCGGGTCGATCTCAACCAGGAAGAAGAGGGCGCACAGGTTGAGACGTTGCGCGGCGCGATCGAGATGCATCGCGGGCCCGAGCAGGAAACGCAGAAGCAGCGCGCGATGCTGAAATCGGTTATGGATCTTGCCGACGTGACCGTCGAGGAAGTGATGATCCACCGCAAGAATGTCGCGATGATCGATGTGGCGGAAGACCCCGAGAAAATTATCGACGAGGTGCTGAATAGCCCCTATACGCGCACGCCGGTCTGGAAAGACCAGCCGGATAATATTATCGGTATCATCCATGTGAAGTGGCTCTTGCGCGAGCTTAAGGCCGCGAACAACGATTACAAGAAAATCAAGATCGAGGATATCGCGTCCGAGCCGTGGTTTATTCCGAATACGACGACGCTGTTCGACCAGTTGCAGGCTTTCCGCGAGCGCGGCGAGCATTTCGCTTTCGTGGTCGACGAATATGGCAGTTTCATGGGTGTCGTTACGCTCGAAGATATTCTCGAAGATATCGTCGGCGATATCGACGACGAGCATGACATGAACGTCCCCGGCGTGAAGCGCCAGACGAATGGCACGTTCCTTGTGAACGGTACGGTGACGATCCGCGACCTGAAACGTGAGTTCGAATGGGAATTACCGGACGAGAAATATTCGACGATCGCCGGACTTGTTTTATATGAATCGCAAAAGCTCCCCGATGTCGGACAGAGTTTCATGTTCCATGATTTCAAATTCGACGTGGTGCGTCGCCATCGCAACCAGATCACACTGGTCCGTGTGACACCGCCTGTCGCGCCGCCGGAAGCGACAGCGTGATTAAGGTTGGACAGGTTCCATTAGAACTTCGCTAGCGCGTTGCGGGGCGGCATTCAGCGCAAACCGGGCCCTGCTGGCCAAAGTTTCCGACAATCTTGCAATGCGCAGCTGAGCTTCCAGCGATGAGATCTGATCGGCTCTTGCGCGGTTCTCGTCCAAAATGGTTTGCAGGATTTCAGCGGCACCGGGAACTTCTTTTTTGAGGGCCTCGGCCGCCAGCGGTATCGCCTTGTCGTGGCTTTGCGGGATATCTTGTCCCCGGAGATACATGTAGGCCAGTTCGATCTGTGCCGGGCCGTAACCGTGATCAGGTCGATAACCGTCTTCATGGAAACCGGACGCGTGTTTCAGATAGTTCACGGCGAGGTCGATATCGCGTTCGGTGCCGATACCGTCGCGGGTCATGGTGCCGAGATAATACATGGAAGGGCGATGATGGGTCTCCGTATAAGCCTTGCTGAATTTTGCGAAAGCTTTTTTCGTGTCGCGCGCGACATTTGTGCCGTTCAGATAGTTGAGGCCTTGCTGGAAATCGCGTTCAGCGAAAATTTCTTGGGCTCTCCAGTGATATTGATTTGAGAGCTCGGCATTCGCCTCAACGCCATTACCTCTATAGTATATCACGGCAAGTTCCTTGAGAGCTTCCGCGTTGTTCTGATCTGCTGCGGCATTGAAGAATTTCAGCGCCAGTTTCATATCTTTTGATACCTGCGCGCCGTCACGATGCATTAGGCCCAAAGTGAATTGAGCTTTTGCATGCCCTTCATTGGCGGCCTTGCGGATATGCCAGGCGGCTTTTGTATTCCTTTTTGCCAATTGGTCCGCGTCGTTTGGATCGCTCGGATAATGGTATAGGCCGACAAAATAATGCGCGTCGGGGCTTGTGCCACCCAACTGTATATATTTTTCAAGATAGTTGAGACGTTTTGCATTGTCCTGTTCATTATACCCATTTTTGCTATGCAGATTGTACAGGCGTGAATAGGCGGCGGGTTTCTTGCCTTTCGTCGCGGCAATCTCGTAATTCGCAATCGCGCCCTGGATGTCGACTTCGCCGCCTTCGCCGTTTTCCATCATATATGCAAGCAGAAGCGCCGAATCTATATAGCCATTATTGACCGATTGCTGGGCCAGGGATCTTGCTTTGGTGAGATCTTGTTCGACGAGAGTTCCATTGTAATAGGCAAGGCCGAGCTGGTAGTGCGCGTAATATTTGCTTACATTTTCTCCGGCGGCGGCTTTGGCTTCTACGACTGCGCAAGCCTGCGTCAGAAGTTCGGCAGCTTTCGCTTTATCCTGTTCAACGCCGCGGCCTCTCGAATATAAATTGGCCAGATTGATATAGGCCGATACGTAACCGAGAGCGGCGGCACGTTCGTAAAAGCCGAGAGCTTTTTCGATATCTCCTTCGACACCGCGAGAGCCATCGTTATAAATGTTACCAAGCGTGTTCAATGCGCGGGGATCGTTTTTATCCGCGTGCTCGTATAGCTGATCAACGGAAAGGGAAAGCGCCGCTTTTTTTGAAATCATCTTGGTCATGAAATGCCTCACTCAGTAAAAAATATCGGCGAGCTTAGGCTGGGTCGTATTTTTATGTCAATAAATTTGTAGGTGAGGTGCTTTTATTGCCCGTGGGCGAGCCAATTGCCAATAATTTCAATCTGTTGCTCGGGATAAAGAGAAGGGACATGACCGGCGTTCTCAATCGTTTCAAACGCCATAGGCGCGCCCTGTTTTGATTCCTGCATTTTTGTTGCAACGCCCACAGGGAATAATTCAGAGAGCGATCCGCGAATGGCGAGCACGGGCTGTTTGATCCTGTACCAGGAATCCCATAGATCTGATTTGCCCAAAGGCTGGGTTTTAAAATTAGCGGCAATGCCGGGGTCGAAGCTGCGCGTGTAACGGCCGTCGGGCAGTTTCTTCATGCTGCTTTCGGCGAAGAATTTCCATTGGTCTTCGGTCATGTCCCCGCGATAAAACGGCGTGCCGATCGATTGCTTCATCGCGCCGACGACACCTTCGATGGTTTCGAAGACGGGCGCGTAGGTCAGATAGGTCGAAATGAAATCCAGCGAGGCCTGCGGTACTTCCGGGCCGACATCGACGAGGATGAGTTTTTCAATACGCGAATTTTCAATGCCCGCCATGCGGATACCCAGAAGTCCGCCCATCGAAACGCCGAGCCAGATGCATGAGGTGACATGCACATGATCGAGGAAGGCGTTGAGGTCGGCGATATAGTGGTCGAAATTATAATCTTCCGGTTTCAGCCAGTCGCTTTGCCCGCGCCCCGGCATGTCGATGGCCAGAACGCGCAGGCCGCGTTTCGCGAAATATTCGCCGACGAATTTGAAATCCAGCGCGTTACCGGTCAGGCCATGCACGCAGACGATCGCAGGGCCGTCTGCCGGTCCCCATTCGAGATAGGAGAGTTTTGTGCCGCTGGAATCGAAATCATGCCGTTTCATGGACGTAATATACACTTATTGCTTAGTCTCCGTAAAATCCTTTAGGATAAGGGTGTAACGGGAGAAGATGATGACGGGCATAAAAATATTTGGCTTATACGGGGCTGGCGGTTTCGCGCGGGAAGTAATGCCCTTCGTGCAGGAGCTCAAACGTGAATATCAGATATTCTTTATCGAGACCAGCCCGGCGCAGAGCGAAGTAAACGGTCATAAAGTGATTTCCGAAAAAGAGTTTTTTGAAATTCCATGCGACGAGCGTTTCTTCAATATCGCCATCGGAGATTCAAAAGCGCGGGAGAGAATAGCATCCGAGATGATGGCCAAAGGCGCGAAACCGTTGTCGGTGCGCGCGCCGCAGGCGGTTGTTTACGACCGAAATGAAATAGGCGAAGGGGCGGTTTTATGCGCCCATACGATGATCACGTCGAATGCCAAAATCGGGAAATTTTTCCATTCCAATCTTTATTCCTATGTTGCGCATGACTGTGTCATCGGAGATTATGTGACATTCGCGCCGAGCGTCCATTGCAACGGCAATGTGCATATTCACAATCACGCCTATATCGGCACCGGGGCCATTATCAAGCAGGGGACTTCGGCAAAGCCGCTTGTGATTGGCGAGGGCGCGGTCGTCGGGATGGGGGCGGTTGTGACCAAGGACGTGCCGCCGCATACGACAGTGGTTGGCAATCCGGCCAAACCATTCAGCAAAGATTAAGCGTGAAATAAAAAAGCTCTCCGCGAAAGGAGAGCTTTTTTCTATTTAGACAAGCTTGCCGTGGCATTGCTTGTATTTCTTGCCCGAGCCGCAAGGGCAGGGATCGTTGCGCGATACATTGCCTTCCCAAGTTGACGGATCGGCGGCATCAAAGCGTTTGCGCATCGGGCTGACATTGTTGCGGACTGGCGCTTCTTCAGGAGAAGGCGGCGCAGTGTTCAGTCCGCTCAGAGCCGGGTCCATGCGGGTTTCGCGTGCTTCGCGTTCCTCGCGCAGACGCTGGGCCTGGATCATATTCGCGAAAGCCTGTTCGTCGATATTGATTTCAACGACAGAGAGATTCTGCACGATTGCCATTTTCAATCGGTTGAGCATGCCTTCGAAAAGGCCGAAGGATTCAGACTTATATTCATTGAGCGGGTCGCGTTGCGCGAAGGCGCGCAGATTGATGCCCTGACGCAGGTGATCCAGATGGAGCAGGTGTTCTTTCCAGTGCTGGTCGAGCTGGCGCAGGACGAAGGATTTTTCGATCTCCTCGAAGAATTTAAGTCCGGCGCGAGCGGCTTTCGCCGCCATTTTGTCGTCGGATATTTTCTTCAGGCGTTCGATGATTTCGCTGTCTGCAATGCCTTCTTCCTTGGCCCAGTCTTCGACCGGCGCTTCGATAACAGGATCGAGCGCAAGCGTGCCGTGCACTTCGGTTTTCAGGCCGTGGATATCCCATTGTTCCGCATAGGTGTTCGGCGGAATGGCGAGATTGACGAGGTCCTCGATCACTTCATGGCGCATATCGGTGACGATATCTGTCACATTCTCGGCTTCCATGATCTCGCGGCGCTGTTCGTAAATGATCTTACGTTGATCGTTCATGACGTTGTCGAATTTCAGCAGGTTCTTACGAATTTCGAAGTTCTGCTGTTCGACGCGGTGCTGGGCTTTTTCCAGAGCTTTCGAAAGCCATGGGTGGGCGAGGGCTTCACCTTCCTTGAGGCCGATCGATTTATTCGACAGGACGGCTTCGAGCGCTTCCGGTGAGAAGATGCGCATCAAATCGTCATGTGTCGAGAGGAA
>JBEHYB010000026.1:0-25486 GCA_048498395.1 Pseudomonadota bacterium | reverse complement strand
CAAAGTATGGCAGGACACCAACCAAGACGGCGTGTCCCAGGCATCAGAACTTCATACATTGTCGAGCCTTGGTATTACCGAGATCAGCCTGACTTATTCTTCGTCTTCAACAACGATCGCCGGAAACGATATCAAGCAGACCGGCACATTCGTTCAAGGCGGCATCACCAAAACGATCGTCGATGCATGGTTTGCGACCGATCAGGTGAATTCGGTTTATGATGGTTCCTATACACTGGATGTCGATACGCTGTTTCTGCCGACCTTGCGTGGCTATGGCAATCTTCCCGATCTGCATATCGCCATGAGTCTTGATTCCGATCTAAAGGATATGGTGGCGGATTTATCTTCTTCCATGACAATTTCAGATTTTCTTGAGCGCGGTCAGGAAGCAGGCGAGAAATTTAGAAATATTCTTTTTAAATGGGCCGGCGTTGAAAATATTGCGATGACTTCCAGGGGTAATAGTATTGATGCGCAAGAGTTAAGCTTTATTGAAAAAATTTTGGGTCAGGATTTTCTCAATACAACTACAAACTCTCCAAATCCAAATATATTCCCCGCTTATACATTAAAGGAAGTATTTTCATCTTTATACGATCATTTATATTTGAACTTTATGTATCAAAATGGCGGCTCGGAACTTTTCTCGGTAAAACCGGTATATAACCCTGTGACTGACGCATTTGAGGCGACCGGGTTTACGCTTAATTTCACTACTCTTGAAAATATATTTGATAACAGCGTGGATGTCGCACATCTTGCCCTGAAATGGATCAATGTCTTTTCGTTGATCGATACAATCGGCGGTTTGGCTAATTTAAATTTATCTGACCAGTCGGATTTGGAAGCTCTTGTTTCTTCAACTGATACAAGCGGACTTATTACATATGATTGGCTGGTATCTATAACCCATGGATCGGCATCAGGGGCCGCTACCGCTGGCAATGACAGTATTGTAGACGATGCGGATGTGAGTACTATTCACGGCGGCGATGGAAACGATCTAATTCATGGGGGCGGCAGTAATAATGATTATTTGAGCTACCTGTATGGTGACAACGGCAATGACATTCTTATAGGGGGTAATCAGAAAGACAGTCTCATAGGTGGAAGTGGAAATGATACGCTTATTGGTGGGCTTGGGGACGATAGCCTCTCCGGTGGAACGGGAGACGATACTTATATTTTTGGTTATGGCTTTGGCCGGGACTCGCTTTCTGAAAGCGTCAACGAGGGTGCCGATACAATAGTTTTAAGTGCATATTTGCCGTCCGAGATAAGGTTATACACCAGTATTTATGGTTTGGTTTATCTCGAAGAAGTAGGGAATCCAGTTAACAGAATTGATATATCTGCGGCTAATAATGGCTCCAATGAATCAGATCTTTCAAGTCGCATTGAGAAAATTGTGTTTAGCGATAATACAGTCTGGGATTTAACGGCAGGACTTTTTCTGGAGGGCAGTAATAGTGTCACAAATTGGGACACTATTTATGGATCAAGCCATAACGATACGATTTACGGCTATAGCGGGAATGATTCATTATATGGCGGCGGTGGCGATGATACGCTGATCGGGGGCGCGGGGGCCGATACGCTGTATGGCGGAACAGGGAATGATACGTATATTGTCGCTCCGGGCTTCGGAGGAGATTCTATCAGGGAGAATACCGGCGCAGGTATGGATACAATCGTCGTCCATGGTTACCTGCCGTCCGAGATAAGATTATATACCGACCTTTATGGAGGTTTTTATCTTGAAGATAAAAGCAACAGCGCGAATAAAATCAGTATAGATGTCGTGACTAACGGTCAGCATGAGCCTGATGTCGGCAGTCGCGTCGAAAGCGTAGTGTTTGACAACGGCACAGTATGGAATTTAACAGCAGGTATAACTTTAGAAGGTAGTGATAGCACTTCAATCGGGGATTCCATTTATGGAACGGCTTATAACGATACCATATATGGTATGGCAGGTAACGACACGCTTCGTGGTAACGGTGGAAACGATACTTTAATCGGTGGTAGTGGCGTAGATACGTTATACGGAGGAACAGGCAACGACATTTATGTTTTTGAAGCGGGTTCGGGCAGTGACACAATTTATGAGAATACTGCAGAAGGTGCCGATGCAATCGCGGTGCATGGTTATCTACCTTCGGAAATAAGATTATATACGAATCTCTATGGAGGTTTTTATCTTGAAGATAAAAGCAACAGCGCGAATAAAATCAGCATTGATAATTACAGTAATGGCCAACATGAGGCGGATATCGGCGCACGTATAGAAAGCGTAGTGTTTGACAACGGCACGGTATGGAATTTAACAGCAGGTATAACTCTAGAAGGTAGTGATAGCACTTCAAGCGGAGATTCCATTTACGGAACGGCTTATAACGATACTATTTACGGTTATAGCGGTAATGATTCATTATATGGCGATGGCGGAAATGACACGCTGGTCGGAGGTGCCGGAGTCGATACGCTATATGGCAATGATGGAAATGATATCCTAATCGGTGGAGTAGCTGCTGATACGCTATATGGTGGGACGGGAAATGATACTTATACGTTTGCAAATGGCGATGGTGCTGATTCAGTCAACGAAACAGCAGGAGAGGGGACTGATACTCTGAAATTTGTTGGAATAAATGCGACTGATTTGCGGATATGGAGCGATACGTATGGCCAGTATATGTATGTCAGTCACGATGGCGTTGCGTCCGATATTATTACCATCAGTACTGGAGTTTATATGGCGACCTCTAGTATCCCAGATAAAATTGAACGTATTGAGTTTGACGATACGACGGTATGGGACCTTACTACCGGACTTCGGATGACCGATACCAATGATGCTCATTATCTATATGGATCTGCCCAAGCAGATGTTTTAGATGGTCGCGGCGGGAGTGATAATCTTTATGGTTATGGTGGAGACGATGTCCTGAATGGCGGTGGCGGGATCGATTATATGACTGGCGGGCTTGGCGCGGATATATTCGCATTCGATACAACTACGCTGGGCTCCACGGATTCTATTGCCGATTTCAATGCGGGGCAGGGTGATAAGCTGGATATCTCCGGGATTATTGTCGGGACGCACCCAGATCAATATGCCATCGATGATTTCGTCACTTTCACGACCAGTGGCGGGAACACGACCGTTTTTGTCGATCGCGACGGGACTGGCGGGACTTATACTGCCCAGGCCATTGCGACATTGAGCGGGGTGACGGGGCTGGATGCCGAAACGCTGATGGCGAACGGGAATTTGGTCGCCTGACGGACGAATTCTCCCTTAACTTCCTGAAATACATAATAAATAAACCCTTGTTCTGATAGACTGTTCTGGTAAGATAATGCGGCTTCTGCCCCATCCCTTTAATTTGGTAACGGGAGGGGCATGGCACGCCGCATATTTTGCGGTGAAAATAAGAATTTAAAGGGTGTAAATTCGCGATGATATCCCGCCGGTCTGTAACAAATCTCTCTATTCTGGTCCTGTCGACCCTTGCCTTGAGCGCCTGCGCCGACGGTCCTATCCGCGTCAAGGATCCCCAGCTGGTGGCGACGCCTGACAAGGTTGACGCGATGCTGGCCCAGGCCGCCGACAAGGCTTCGAGCGCGCTCGAGACTCTCGCCGCCGTTGAACAGAAACGCACGCCGTCCGCTTCAATCGCGCCGGTACAGGGCGCACCGCCTGAGCTGATGCGCGCGATCACCATCAACTGGATCGGACCTGCAGACCAGATCGTCTATACGCTCGCCAACCGCGCCGGTTATAAATTCCAGGCTCTCGGTGAACTGCCGAGCACGCCGGTCGTTGTGTCGATTGACGTGACAAACCAGCCATTGATCGAGGTTTTACGCTCGATCGGCCTGCAGCTCGGCGCGCGCGCCGATATCCGCGTCGACTCCGCCGCGCAGCGCATCGAGTTGATGTACGCGCCCGTCACCGGTGTCGGCGATGTCATCAACCCGGCTCCGATGGACGGCTTTAGAGTAAGCACCCAGTGATCGTGAATAAAGTGACCATGAATAAATTATATTCAAGACTTCTGCTTTCCGCTGCGCTGGTCATGATATCCGCGCCGGCCTTTGCGGTGAGCGATGTCACCAAGGATAATTCCTTCTTCGGCGTTGGTGTCGACGCGGATCGCGCAGGTTCCGAGGAAGTCATTCCGAACCCGCCGCCGATCGAACAGCTGCAGGAAATTCCGGGTCCGAAAGAAATCAAAAAAGAAGGCGCGCTGCCGATCGATATCCGTAAAGAGGCTTTGAAAGAAGCCGCTTTGTCTTATGGCGCGCGTGGCGGCCTTGCCTCGCGTACGTTCGAAATTCGTAAGCAAACCGCGGCCCGCGAGAGCTATCTCGACAAGGTCTATAATTTCCGCCAGCTTTTGATTTCCGCGCCGTCGGGCCTGCAGATCGAGCCGCCGATCATTTCTGAATCGCTCGATGCCTTGCTCATTGAAGGCGACGGTCAGACCGCCGCTGTTTCAGATACGGTCTACAACATCAACCGCAACGTCCATATCGTCTCCGCCGCGCGTAACTGGCGGCAATATCTCGAGCGTCAATGGGGCGATGTCGAGGAGCCACCGGAAATCCTGCGCCCGGTTAATGCCGAGGAGCGCGCTTTGTGGCGCGAGCTCGTAGAGAAGGGCTGGAAAGAAGGCCAGATCCAGGCCGATGAAATTTTCGAACAGGATCTCGCGCGCCTCAATGCCGATTTCAACGGCATGGTGCGCTATCGCAAGCTTCTCGCGCAAAGCATGATCTCGCCGCCTTTCGCCCAGCAAATCGATCGCGGCGTAACGGGTGACGGCAATACAATGCGTGTTGGCGATCGCGCTGTCGCAATTACAGATACGCCAAAACTTATTTCAGGATCAGACTCATGGCGGCCCGCAAGCCGGTAAGCCTTGTCAAAGGCGACCAATCCCTCGTTCAGACTTGGCCAGACGAACCGGGAAGGTTCGTCGAGGATAGTGTCGATCCTTTTCTTCTGTGGTGCGTAAAAAAAGGCTCGTCCGATATTACGATCCAGACAGATCGCCCGGTTTATACGGAAGTGCACGGCACGCTTTATCCTGCGACCTATCGCGTTCTCGATGCGGCGGATATGGCCGTGTTCCTGCAAAAAATTTACGGTCTTGATGCGACGGCGCGACTGGCCTCGGGTATCGATCTCGACGTGTCTTACGAAATTCGCCCGGATCGCTATTCAAGATGCCGTTTCCGCGTCAACATCACGCCGATCCTCGCGCGCGGCCGTGATGCGGCTCAGATCACCATGCGGGTTCTGCCATCCGAGCCGCCGAAAATGGAAGATCTGAATATCGAGCAGCAGATCATCGATAATTTCTCGCCGCGCCAGGGCATGATCGTCATCACCGGGCCGACCGGTTCGGGGAAGACGACGCTTCTCGCCGCCGGCATGCGCATGCTGCTCGAGCGCCCGATCGGCTGCGGCAAGATGCTCACTTATGAGGCGCCGATCGAATTTACCTATGACGCGATCCATTCGCCGCGCTCGCTCGTCTCGCAGTCAGAAATTCCACGTCACCTGCCGGATTTCGCGAACGGTGTCAGGAACGCGCTGCGCCGCAAGCCGCAGATTATTCTCGTCGGTGAAAGCCGCGACAAGGAAACGATTTCCGCCTCCATCGAAGCGGCCCAGACCGGTCACGCGGTTTATACGACAACGCACACGACAGGCGTTGCCTCCACTATCCGCCGTATGGTGTCAGCTTTCGACCGTACCGAGCGCGCGGAGCGTGCTTATGCGCTGATGGAAACATTGCGCCTGATTGTGACGCAGGCGCTGGTGCCGAAAATCGGATCGGGACGCGTCGGCGTGCGCGAATGGATGGTTTTCCCGGATGAAGTGCGTGAGAAACTTCTCGATATGGATTTCGAGCAATGGACCACCGAAATTCAGCGTATGATCCCGTTCTACGGGCAGACCATGAACAAATCCGCGAGCATCGTTTTTGACAAGGGCCTGATCGACAAGCGTTATTATCTTCTTTTGAGTGCGAGCACCGGCTCGTAATTTACCTTTGGCTAACCCTTCGCGGGGTAAACTGGTGGGCTTTCGGGAGCAATATCTAAATGGCAACCAATGTTTCAGAGATCAAGGAGCAGCTGAACTGGCACTGGAGAAACTCCATGCGCCCGATCCGCTTCTTCGGGCTGGATGGCCGCTCGGCAACACCTCTATGCTTTTTGCTGCCTTTCCCGCGCATCACCACGCTGGTTCTCTCCATTATGGTCATTGCCTTCTTCGTGTTTCTTGAGAAAAAGGGCCTGACTTTCACCGCTTCGATGCGGTCTATACGGGGCATTCTCTTCGGAGATCGCCGCCCGGCCCTTATGACCTTCAAATACCGCAGGCTCCGGGATTTTGGGTGAGAATCAGGGATTCTTTGCTTGAGTTTTAAGGCTTGAAGCCTTATTTTTGCCAGACTCCACATAAAATTGAATTTTACTTTTAGAAGTAACGGCGGGCAAAATCGATGAACGGAAAAACTTTTATTCTCGGCGGGCTATGTCTGACGACAGCGCTGATCACCAGCGTCTCCGTTCAAAAAGCCCAAGCCGGATTTCAATGGAATCCTGCGGCGCAAACGGCTCCTGCCTCACCATCTGTCGCCGCCCAGCCTTCCGCCGTCGGTGGTCCGTTGACCCCGATGCCGGGCGAAGTCGCAAGCATTCCGATTGAGCCGGTTTCCGAAGTCGATATGATGGACGGCGGCAAGCCGCTCGCCCCTGTCACAACGGCCAACAATCAGGCTGGAATGAAAACGCTGAATATGAACGGCTCTGCGCCGCAAAGCCTGGCGGCAGCGCCTGAAAGCATTGAATCCGATGTCATGCTGCCATTGCCGGGCCAGGGGAATTCTCCTGCATTGAACGGTGCAACTATGCCGCCTTTGTCTCCTGTTTCAACAGCCGCCGATGCGCCCGTCGTTGAAGGTTTCGGTAAGGATATTCCGCTTGCTGTAGCGCTGCGCCAGATTGTGCCGCCTGCTTATAATATTTCAATTTCGCCGGGCCTCGATCAGGGTAAGCCTGTTTCATGGAATGGCGGACGCGCCTGGCCTGATGTTGTGAGCTCGATGCTTGCGACACGTAAGCTGCATGCAACGCTTAATGGAAAAACTGTAACTGTTGCGCAAGGCGCTGGTGCCGATCTTCGTATTCCAGCCAATATTGCATCCGATCTGCCGGTCATTGTAGATGATGCGAATATCGCCTCGAATAACGCGCCGAATATCGATTCATCGCCTGCGGTATCTCCGTCTGGCCGCCCGGTTTTGAATCTGGGTGAACAAAAACACTGGGCCGCCAAGCCGGGCCAGGGGCTTCGTGAAACGCTCTTGAGCTGGAGCAAGCTCGCGAATGTCGAACTGGCATGGCAGGATGTAAATGACGCGCCGATCGGCAGCGCTTTCGCTTATGACGGCACGTTCGATCAGGCCGTTGATTCGTTGCTTTCCCTTTATGGCGGCGGTGCCAACGAACCGCATGGCAAACTCTATCCGAACCTGCCGGAAGGTCCTTCCGTGCTGGTCATCAGCTCAAGCAATTAAGATTTCGAGATCAAAGAAAAAGCCCGGCAATGACCGGGCTTTTTTAATGTCTGATATAACAGAAGGGTTACTGGGCAATGCTGCCTGATGTGCCCTGGACGACCCATACGCCGCCCACTTGCGAAATCGATTTGATCTGGCCGATGCCGACGATGCTGTCGCCGACACGAATGGTTTTCAACTCGGCCTGACCGGATTTTGCGACCATCGCTTCACCTGGACGCGCGCTGCGCAATTCCCATTGGCTTGAAGTTGAAGGCCTGGAAACCGGTGCAGCATAATGCGGTGTTGAATATCCTGTGTAGTAAGAAGGAGGTGTCGCCTTTTTCTTTTTCTTCGGCGGAGCTTCTTTCACAACAGGTTTTACGACTTCTTCGTCGCTATAGGCGCTTGGAGCCGGTGTCACAGTGATACGCGAGAATTTATTCTCAAGACGCTCCACATCAGCGCGAAGGCTGGCGATTTCGGCGGAATCCGAAGAAGCGGGGGCCGGGGCTTTCGCTGCGGCGAGAGATACTTCCGAGAGTTTTTTCTCAAGTACGGCAATACGGTCGATAGCCGCGTCCAGCTTGGATTGAAGTTCCAGTTCACGTGCCGTAGGAGCGGCGGCAGTTGCCGGCGCGGCGACAGGGACCTGTGTAACGGTCGCGGGGGCTGGCGCGGCTTCAATTGCAGGAGCAGGTGCTGGGACTGGCGTTGGAGCCGGAGCTGCAGGTGTTTCGGCGACAGCCGTCGTATCAGCTTTTTTAATCTGGTTGATATTCGGCAATGGTGTCGAAGCGGCATCAGAAGCGGCGGCTGGCGCTGGAGCCGGGGCTGCTGCAGGAGGTGCATCAAATCCCGTCATTGACGGTTGATCGGGTAAAGCTGGAGCCGGGTTGTCATTGATATTTTTGCTGGTATCAGTTTTACCCGCATCCGCCGTGGCGAGTTGTGCGGGCTGGTTCATGAAGCCCTGTTGCTGCGGGGCAGGGGCTGGAGGTGTTGCCTGTGGCTGCTCTGCGGCAACCGAATTAGAGGAATTATCCTGTAATGCAGTGAGGTCGTTTGCCGGGGTTGGGGTCGCTGCGGGAGGTGGCGGGGCTGCATCTGCCTGAACGGGTGAGATCTGCTCCTGTGCTGACGGGATGACAGGGTCTTTCGGCGTTTTGCCGGCGAACTGGGTCACGAAAATACCGCCACCGATCAAAACGGCACCTCCAATCACGAGGATGTTAAACAAACCGCCTTTTTTCTTTACCTTGGCAGGCTTGTCAGTCGTTTCTTCGGCATCTTCCCAATTATCGTCGCCATCGCCGTCATAATCGTAGTCAACGTCTGCGCCGTCATCCTGAATATCGTGATCCAGCATATCTTCATCAGAAAAATCTGTATCAATATCGGCTGGATCTTCAGGTTTCATGGATATGGCTCTTATCTGCTATTCAGGTATTGCTGGGTTGAGAAGATATTTTTATTGGTGGTGCCGGACGTATTGCCGTTGGTTCCGTATGTGGAAAGAGTGCCAACTGTTCCCGTGTTAGGCATTTGCTGCGCTTGCAGGTTCTGCTGGTTTTGCAATCCTTGGATCAGATACATAGGATTTTGCATCTGGCTACCTTGTAATTGCTGTTGCAGCAGGGATTGTTGCTGCTGTTGCGCCTGCAGGGTGCGGGCGGTTTCAGGATTGTTCAGTCCGGCGATCTGGTCCTGATCCGTGATCGGGCTCATGAACAGAATACCCATCGGGGTTCCGGCGCGGACGCGGATCTGCGGCTGTGTCTTGTCGCCTTCCTTGTCGAGGACATCGCTGACGCGCTCTGCGGCTTTTTGAACGCCTTTGGCGACCTGTTGTTTAACATCAAGAGGCGGATCCGTCTGGACGACGACATCGCCGGTAACGACAGTCTGGTTGCCTTCCTTATCGGCATAGGCTTCACCGAGGCCTGAGACGAACTCAGCTGCAGCCGGAAGCACGATGCGCTGCCAGTATCTGTGATCGACATCCGTCGCAAGGCCGGTCAGGGTCGTATCCGGGTCAAGCGCATAGGCATCGACAGGAATGCTGATGCCTTTTTTGTTCACGAGAGTCGTGAAATGCATGACCAGGAACTCTTCCTGTGCCGTGAACGTGCCAAGCACGCGCGATCCCGCGAAAGGACCTGAGACGATCAGCGCGACAATCGGGCCGTTAACGTCAGAATTGGCCTCGATCAGGAGCTGGGAGTACTCAATGGCACCCGCCGGCAGAAGGATTTTAGGTGGAACGACAGGGAGGCCTGTTTTTGGGTCGATACCAGCCTGTTGCTGGGCAGCCAGTGTAGTTTGCTGTTTCGCCGCCTGCTGGGCAGCTTGCTTCGCAAGCAGTTCCTGAACATTGGTGACCTGCATCGATTTTAGCGGGTCGATTTTCTTGCCAGAGAGAATCTGGTTCATCTGGGTCGACAATGATGTCACCATCGCGGCCGCAGCCTGGGCTTCAGCGGGATCGGCTTTTTGCTTGCTGGCGTTCGCCTGTTCGGTCTGCTGGGATTTCAGGCGCTCTTCCTGCATCTGACGCCATCTGAGGAGCGGGTCCTCTGTCTGGGTTTCGTCAGTCGGGAAGGGAAGATGCTCTTTTGGTGGCTCGATCGGCTGCGGGATGACGCTGGTGCCGGTTTTGACGGCCTGGTCGATCATCTGTTGATTATGCTCGTCCATAACTTCCTTCATTTCTGGAGAAAGTTCTTTCGTGCCGGGAATTTCTTTTACGTCGCTGCCTTCAGCAACGGTGGAAGCGGGCGGTTTGGCGCTGGTGCCCCCAAAAAGGGTTATAGCCCCGATGATGACAAGCAGGCCTGCAACGATAAGGCCAATTTTGACGGCAGGATTCCTTTTGACGAGATCGGAAAAGGAGCCCTTTCCGCCGTCCTGATCGAATTCACCGAAATCCGTATCAAGGTCTGTATCCGGGCCCTGGTCGAAATCGTCGTTCACATCATTATTCATCAGACATATCCGCTTTGGTTAATTGAGCGCGCAGCATTTTGCCCTTGTCCGACAAAAGAAGCACGGGAGTAAATTTCATTGCATAGACATTTGTGCCATCGGCCGAGCGTACGGAAGAATCCCAGGCCGGTGACAGAAGAGTATAAGGCGTACGGACATAAGTAACGCCGCCCAGATCATAGGCGGTCGTGCGGCCGTCGATGCCGTCGACCTTGAGCTTGCTGGCTGAAGACGGAGCAACGCCTTCGAGAATTGTTGCAAGTTTATTATCGCCGGCAGTCGTCGTGATCTGGCGTTGTATCGGGGGCGCAACGCCATTGGGACCAAGTTCCGGGATCTGGATATCGGCGCGGACCTGTACGGATTTGCGTTCGGTTCTCAGGCTGATGATGACCGGCGGGTTCAGGCCAACGAGACGCATGGAAACGTTACCCTGCGCGAAATCTGACATTGGCGTGATGCGCAGCATATTACTGCCGTTTTCCGGCTGCAGGACTTCGAAATTACCCGCCCAGCTGATGTCCTGGATCGGCCATGGCTGGCCGCTGGCATCGACGATGCTCATCGTTGTGACATGGCCGACGGCTGTCTTGATTTCAACAGGTTCTGTGCCTGGATCCAGGGAGATTGTCTGGAAAGTGGATTCCGGTTTTGGATTTGGGTAGATCGGAGTCTGAACCGCTTGCTGCGTCTCGTCATACATTTCGAGAAGCTTGCGGATTTCCTCGGTCTTCATCGGCATCAGGCCTTCTGAAGCAGATTGAAACGCTTTCTGGCGCATTTCAGCTTTTTTCTGCTCTTCGGTCTTTTCCGTTGATTCAGGAAGATTGTCATTGAGTGGCAGATCAAGCCCCGGCGGAGCCTGAAGCGGTGGAACTTCTTGTGCGGTTTCCGCTGCAGCATTTCCCGGTTTCTTGATGCCAGCCTGTTCGAGAACGGCAGAAAGAGTCGGCAGGTCTGCAGTTGTTTTTGCTGCGGGTGCCGTTACCTGTGGCTGTGCCGCGGCGGCAGGTTTTGCTGCAGTGGCCGCTGTGGGCGGAGCTTTGATTTCAGTGTCGGCTGCAGACGGTGTCTGGCTCTGCTGGTCGAGCGTCGTTGTTGCGTCGTTCGGATCCTGAAGCGTAGCCGGTTCGGGCGCGGGAACGGGCAAGGCTGTTGCCGGTGTCGGTGCCGAAGGCGTGAGAGATTGTGTCGCGAAAGCCGGATTCGCGTTGATGAGCGCTGGAGAGCCCAGAGTCAGAATACCCAGTGCGACGAATTTATTTAATTTAGGCATGCACACCCCTATGCAGTGCTATTGTTCTTTTCCGAAAGACCATACCGTTTCCAGCTTTTAAAGTCATTATTAAATCCGTCTATTATTATAAGGCCGGTTCCAAGCCGCATTAACCCGGCTGGGCGACCCATTGTTCGATACCGACACCGTTCGGGCTTTCGAGTTTAGAAACACGCACGATCAAAAGCGTCAGAATAAGATTATCGGCGCGCGTTTGCGATCCGGCCTGATAGGTAATAACCATCGGGACTTCGACCTGCCATTGGTAGCGGCCATCGACAACCCCTTCGGACACCAGTACCGGCGCGCTGCGCGGCGCGGCAGTGACGACCTGTTGATTGGCTTCAACCATTTCCATGATACGGGATTTTTCTAAAGCACTGGTAAAGCTCGCCCAGCCGATACGGGTAAAGTTGCGGGAGGCTTCCTGCAGACGGCGGCGGTAATCATGGAAGCCGAATGTCATAACTTCGGTGGCAGCCTGGGCCGTCCAGGACATCAGGGCCGGGGTGCTCAAATTAGGCTCATTCAGCGCGACCATGGGCACCAGTCGGCCATCATTCGTCGTCGCAAAATAACGGTTCTCGGGTTTATTTGTGTTAATTATGTAAATCATTACCAGAATCAGGCCGATAATGACGACGGCTTCAAGCAGGGCTATTTTCAAAAGAGTGCGATACCCGTCACGGTAGAATTCATTGCGAACGACAACTGTCCCCAGACCGTCAACAACCGGAGGAGTCTCGGCAGCCGCATCAGATGGTTTACGGGGCTGGGCCGGGCGAGCGTGGCCGGCGGCTACTTTTATATTGCGCGGGTTCGGATTTTGGGCATCAGCCATAAAAAACTCTTAATTGCTGCTTATATATAGAGAGGATGAATCACCGCAAAAATCTATCAGAGATACGCATCAGCGCCTAGAGTAGATGTTATATCGGTGAAAATACGAAAAAATCCGACTTTTCATCGCCCCTTCTGGTCTTTTGGGAAACACTCATGCTAGAATATTCTGAACCGGGGGATTTGGTGAACTCCGGTATGAGGGGCTGGTCTGTTGAAACAAAAACCTTATCAGGGTAAGGCGTTCCTGTGTGTTGTGCTGGCAGTTTCATGCCTGTCCGGCCTTGCCTATCCCACTAAAGCGCAGGCGACCGGTATTCCGGGCACCCCGGCAACTTCACCCCCTTTATCCTGCCCGATCCCGAATTTTACCGGCGAAACCAGCTGTGTTAATTGCTGTCCCGCGCCGGAATTGCTGCTTCAGGCCCAGTTCCGCGGCCCCGGAATTTTCTATAAATCTCTTGATGACTGGTATACTGAGGATTTTTTCCCGATCCTTGAAGAAGGCCTTGCCGGTGTTTCTGCCAAGATCAAGGAAACGCTCTCAGCCGAAACGGCGGCCATCGGCTCCTTTATGAGTGCCCAAAATACGATCCGTACCCAGAGCAGTCTGGAGAAAGCTTCAGCAAAAGCCGCGCGGGATCACCTGATGAGCGAGGCCATGTGCCGTTATGCGACCCTGTCCCAGGGGCTCGGCGCGAGCGAGGCGAATGCCGATGCCATCAAGCAGCAGCTGATCACCAGATCGTTCGACCGCCAGCTTCTGAAAACGGGCGTAACCTCGGGTGAAGATGTTGAAGCGAAGAATAATGAATCACCGGTGACGCGCGGACAATCCGCCGATAAAAACGCCCGCTGGAAAAAGTTTATATCCACCTTCTGTGACGCGAGCGATATTTCTTTCAGCACTGACGGCAATGGCAATAACGGCACAAGTATCTGCGCCGCGCAAAGCACCGAGCAGGCCAACCGCGATGTCGATTTTGCCCGTACGGTGGACATGCCTCTGACGCTCGATATAACCCCGCTTGGTGAAAATACTGCCGACATTCAGAATATCACGGCGCTCGAAGACAATCTTTATGCCCATGATATCATGAATAACGCCCAGAACAGCCAGTCGCTCGATCCCTCAATCAGCGGCAATAATCAGAATATCCGCAATTATTTCCAGATGCGTTCGGCGATCGCCAAGCGTTCGGTGGCTGAAAACAGCTTTGCGGCCCTGACGGCGATGAAAGCGCGCGGCGCGCCGGAATCCGCAGCCTATGTGAAAAGCCTGATGCAAGAGCTTGGACTTTCGAAGGAAGCCGCCGAAACCATGGTTGGCGTGAATCCGAGTTATTATGCGCAAATGGAGACTTTATCGCGCAAGCTTTACCAGAGCCCGGCCTTTTATATCAATCTGATGGAGGGTCCGGCCAATGTCGAGCGCCAGCAGGCCGCTATGAAATCGATCGAATTAATGCAGCAACGCGATATCTATAAATCGATGGCAAGGTCCGAGATGCTCCTCGCCACGCTGCTTGAAATCTATGTTGCGCGTCAGCAGAGCGGCGCGGATAAAGTCCTGGTGCAGAGTACCGAATGATGAAAACGAAGAAGTCATTGCTGCATAAAACATTCCTGACGGTATTGCTGACGGGTGTTCTCGTAACGGGATTTGTTTCCGAAGCGCGGGCGACGGCTGATCCGGTCGATCCGACACAGATCATCTATGATCCGGTCGCGCTGCAAAAATTCCTCGATGACGCTGTCCAGAATGCGCAGGATGCGATTGCGGCTGCGGCGCTTGTCGCCGCCGGACAACTGGCCTGCCCGGGCAGTACGTCGCTGGCTCCTTGCTGCAGTTGTGAGAGCACGCAGAACAATCTCGTCGAATTGATGGACCTGCACCGTCGCGGTAATGCGATCACGCCGTCTTTCCTGTTCGGCACCTTCTGGACGGATACCGTAAGCCCGGCCATTCAGGCATCGCTTGCAAAAATTTCCGCAACAATCTGGACGCGCGCCGCGATGGTCGGCAGCTTCTATGAAGCGCAAAATACCGTGCACGCCATGTCTGTCCTGCAACAGGGTGAAGCGCAGGCGGCCCGCGATTTTCTGCCAAGCGAGGCTTTGTGCCGCTTTGGAACGCTCGGCCAGACGCTGGCTGCGGACGACATCAACAGCCGCACCGTGCAGGGGGCTCTGGCGGACATGGGATTGCATAGAAGTCTTGGCACCGAGGGCAGCATTTCCCGCGGCGGCAGGGGCCAGGATAAGATGGCGCGCATGGACGATTTCATCACTGAATACTGTAATCCGAACGAGAACGGCGCTGACGGCCTTGTGCTCATGTGCGGAACTGACGCCAAAAGCCGCTTTAATACCGAGCGCGATGCCAGAAGCAATAAAGACCTGAATTATTCCGTCACGATGGATACGCCGCAAACGCTCGATCTTTCAACGAACCTGGCCAAGCCGAATGCTGAAACCGACGACGTTATAAATCTTGCGCATAATCTGTACGGCAGCGACCAGTTTGCCGAACGTCTCTCCGACCGCGACCTGAGAAAGAATGCCGGACAGGATCTCTACCTGAAAATCAGGTCTGTTGCCGCCACGCGAAGCCTGACCCAGAACAGCTATAACGCGATCGCAGGCCTCAAGGCCGCGGGCACGGGCCAGTCCCAGCTTTACATGAAGAATATGTATCAGGAGCTTGGTCTGACCGAAGATCAGGCCGTGCAGCAAATTGGCGAAAAGCCCAGCTATTACGCCCAGATGAATATTCTGACTAAAAAGCTTTATCAGAATCCGAATTTCTACGTGAATCTGATGGAAGGAAAAACCAATGTCGCGCGCCAAAGCGGCGCGATGGAAGGTCTCGAATTGATGCAGGATCGCGATATTTATAACTCCATGCGTCGTTCTGAAATGCTGCTTGCCGTGCTTGTCCAGATGCAGGCCCGTAAAATGCTGACCAAGACGATCGAGAATGTGAATACGAAAGGCGCGAAATAGCCATGAGAATAAATACCGGTAAGGAAAAAAGAATGAAAACCAGGTTATTGTTGCTGACGCTGATGCTGACTTTCGTCGCCATGTTCGCCATTCCTGTGAAACAGGCCCACGCCGTCTGTCTGTTCTGCTGTAGCTGTACGAGTATCCGCAACTACATCATCAATGAAATCAAAAAGCATGAAACATTCCTGACCAACACATTCTGGGGCGAATATCTCGGCCCGACGCTTGCCGTCATGACCAACCAGATCGATGCCGGTATCATGCAGGAAGCGACATCCATCGGCACTTTCTTTGACGCGCAGAATAATATCGATCAGGCGCGCGTACTGCAGGAACTCAGTGCCGAGAGCGCGACATCCTATCTGCCAAGCGAGCAGCTTTGCCGCTTCGCGACGCTCGGGCAGGGGCTTGCCTCTTCGGAAAGCGTGGCGCGCGCCAATAAGCTGATGCTGTTGAAGCGTTCGCAAAACCGCCAGCTCGGTCAGCCTAACATGGCGGCTTCGACGGGCGGCGCAAGCGATGACGCGCAGCGTATGGAGCAGTACCGGAACCTGTTCTGTGACAGAAACGACAATAACGGCAAAATGAAGCTGTGTAAGACGACGGACGACAAATATCTCAACGCCGATATCGATTACGTGAAAAGCGTTGACACCAAGCCGACGCTCGATATTGATTTCACAGCCGAGAAAACAACGCCAACTGACGATGAGCGCGCCATTCTGGCATTGTCCGACAATTTATTCGCGCATGAGCTTTTCAGCCGTCCGGCCATGGGCAGCATGAAGAGCACCGAGATGTCGAGCGCGAAAACAGCCTATATGGACATGCGCGCGCTGATCGCGAAACGCAGCGTCGCGGAGAATTCCTTCAATACGCTGGTCGCGATGAAATCAAAAGGCACCGGCACAACCACGGAATATATCAAGGGCATCCTGAGGGAAATGGGGGTCAGCGAAGAGGCCCTGACATCCTATCTCGGGCCTGCGCCAAGTTATGACGCGCAGATGGAAGTGCTGACCAAGAAAATTTACCAAAATCCTGCTTTCTACGTGAATTTGATGGATAACCCGGCCAACGTGCAACGCCAGTATGCCGCAATGCAGTCGTTCGGACTGATGCAGCAACGTGACATTTTCGACAGTATCCTGCGGTCGGAAATGCTTCTGTCGCTGATCGTCGAACTGGAAGTCGGCGATTATCAGAACGATGCGCAGGCCCTGATTGATAAGAAGAAACTCTGATGATCTTTTCGCGTCATAAAAAATCGCGACTTTATCGCTTTCCGCACTGCTGTTGACGGCAGCGCTTGTCTGCGTGCCGATCCAGGGGCAGGCTGGTACCTGGGCACATCCGGATTCACACAAAGTATCGCCTTCGCTGTTGAGCGTGCAGGGGAAGGGGCTCGCGCCCAATCAGATCGTGACGCTGTCCACGGGCCCGAAACAAAGCCTGACGGCAACGGCTGACGGCGACGGGACGGTCGTTTTCAAAAATCTTAAATATTCGCCTGAAAGCGAGCTCAGTTTCGATATCAGTTTCGCGGTACAGGGCGCACAATACGCGCCGGTGCAGAACAGCATGGCGCTTGATCTCAATCCCTATACCGGCTCGGTCAAGGTAAAAGGTAACGCCACGCGTGCGGCCAGCATCGTTATAAATCTGTCATCCGAAGATTCGAAATCGATGATCGCTAATCAGGACGGTGTTTTCGGCGGACAGGCTTACGCGCAAAAAGGCTTAAGCGGGCGCAACCTCAAGATTATTGCGAGCGTTATCAATGTCGAGGAAACCTGCTGCCCGCGAAACCTGAAACCTTTCACGCCGGCGACTTTTGTGATTCAGTCGACCCCTGTTGCGCCTGTGCCGGCTAAAAAAGCGGATGCGGGCATTATCGAAGGCACGATCACGGCCTCTCTAGAGAAAAATATTGGAGGCGGATACGCGCTTTCTTCCGCCAACTCGCCCGTAACAGTGCCTGCGAATCTTATGAATACGACATGGGTTGAGGCGTTTCAGAAATTCGGCAACCAGATCGTTGAAACGCTGATGGGCGAAACTGCGGCCTGGGGAAGCTTCATGGAAGCCCAGAACACGGTCAATTCCATTTTATCCTTGCAGGAACATCAGGCCAAGACAGCGATTAAATATCTGCCAAGTGAACAGCTTTGCCGTTTCGGATCATTGAGCCAGTCTCTCGTCGCTTCAGAAGCGGTGACGAACAGCAACAAGGAAATCCTGTCGCGCACATTGCAGGGCCGCGAGACGGGTGCGAAGAATACGTTATTTGCAAGAAACAACGCGAACATGGTCCAGGGGCGCGCGAACCAGCTGGTCAGCTGGTTCTGCGACAAGACGGATTTCCGCAAGATCTGCAAAAACCAGGATAATGATACGAACGTCAATAAGGATGTCGATTACACCAGAAATATCGATATACCTTTAACGCTCAATATCGATTTCACCAACGATATGGGTGTGAATGACGAACCGGAAGAGGCGACGATTCTCGCGCTTGCAGACAATCTTTTTCCGGCACAGCCCATCGACAAGACTTTCAATTCCCGCGGCTATTATGCCGAAGGGGCCGATTATCGTTCGCTGCAATCGATCAGAAGCGTCGCGAGAAACAGTCTCGTGTCTCTCATCACTGAGAAAGCCAAGGGTCTTGCAGGTTCTGCCCCCTATATGGGCAAGCTGATGCAGGCGCTCGGCGTTCCCGAAGATCAGGTCGATACCATGCTTGGAAAGAACCCGAGCTATTATGCGCAGATGGAAGTGCTGACCAAAAAACTTTATCAGGATCCGGCCTTTTTCGTGAATCTGATCGACACGCCGGCCAACGTCGATCGCCAAAGAGCGGCGATACGCGCGATCAAGCTTCAGCAGGGGGAGGATTTCGCCGAGACGGTCAAAAGACGGGAAATGCTTCTGTCACTTTTACTGGAGCTGAAACTGCGTGAACGGGCAGAAAGCATCAACCAGCGCATTGTAAATGCAGGGGAATAATTTTTTATTCCATAATTGCCGGGAGATTTAACCAGCTTTTAACTCCTCTGGATAATAATAGAAGGGAGTTTTTATATAAAATTTTAAGCAATTTGCTAAAGGGTCGGATTTCTGGTTTAATAATATTAAGAAAGTGCTGCATAAGCGGCCAGGGTGTGGAATGACGGTAAACTATAAAAAACTCAATATTATGGTAAAAAGGGCTCTTTTGGTTCTCCCGGCTTTTGCTGTGGTAGCTCTTCAGCCTTCGGACGCGCATGCCGCGGATATCATTACACAAGTAATCAACCAGTTTGGCGGTGTCGTTAACAATGTCGTCAACGCCATTGCCGGCGCTTTGAACTATGTCGGTTCGATCTTCAACCAGCTGGGCCTTGGCTGGCTCTGGAACGATTTCATGAACTGGCTCTGGGGTTCGGGCACCTGTGGCCAGACGGTCCAGGGTGGTATCGGTGACGTTATGTGTAACGTCTCCCTGTCCACGAACCAGCTGCCGGGCCTGATTACCGGTATTTCATATATGCTTGGTCTGATGCTGGCGGTTATCGCCCTCGTCAAACTGAAAGACCACGTCACCAATCCGGACCGGACACCGCTGTCCGATTCCATGAAACGCTTTGTCGCCGGCGGTGCGTTCTTCTCGCTGCCTGCAGTGACGACGGCCGTTCAAAGCCTCGTTCGCGGCCAAGGCGATGCCCAGATCGATGCCTATACCCAGACCGGGTTCTCGGGTGCCATGTCGACGACAGGCGGCCTCGACAGCATGATCTTTATGCTGGTTTCCGATATCTGGAGCCCGATGCAGTTCATGCTGACATCGTTTGCATATCTCGCAGGTCTTGTTTTCGTCGTGATTGGTATCGGCCGCCTTATCAAGACAGCCCAGGATGGCCCGCGCGGCCCGACAAGCATCGGTACGATCATGACTTTCGTAACGGCTGGCGTTCTGTTCTCGCTCGACAGCATGATGGGTGCGTTCTCAAGTTCGCTTTTCGCAGATAATACGGTAGCTACTTACGCCATGCTTTCAGATACGACCGGTGACGCTCTTGTCGACACGCATATCGAAGGCGTGATCAGCGCGATTATTGCCTTTATGGCTCTTGTGGGCTGGATCAGCTTTATCAGAGGATTTTTCATTCTGCGCGATGTCGCGGAAGGAAATGGACAGGCTTCGCTCATGGCGGCAACGACCCACATGTTTGGTGGTGCGCTCGCTGTGAACCTAGGACCCGTGATGAACGCGGTACAAAGTACTTTTGGTTTGACACCTTTTGGGGTACAATTCTCCTAAGGTGGCTTTTATGGCTAAACAAGCAAAGAGGAGGAAAACTCATGCTGAAACTTAACAAACTTATGGCTAGAACTGGTGCGGCTTTTACTATGGGAACACTGATTTCTTCCCAGGCACATGCTGCTGCTGGCGGTACATTTAACGATATCGGTAAATCGATCGTTACAAACATCGCAAGCTTGCCAGGTCTTCTGACAGCTCTGTCTTACATGATGGGTCTGATCTTCTCGGTCCTTGGTATTCTGAAAATCAAAGACCACGTTGAGAACCCAACACAAGCTCAATTGAAAGACGGCGCGATCCGTCTGGCAGTTGGTGGCGCTCTGTTCCTGCTCCCGGTTGTTACAACTGCGATGCAGAACCTGATCGGTACTGACACAACAGCTATTACCGCTGGTAAAGTTAACGCAATCAAATTTGAAGTTAACGGCGGCTAATCAATATGGCTTTATTGCCAATTACATTGGGGATTGCCCGTTCAAAGGGCAATCCCCAATCTCTTTCAAAACCGGGCTCCGCAAAAAAGGAGAGCGGTTCTTCGGCTGTTCCAAAAATTCTAACGCCTGAACTGAAAAAGGCTGTCCTCGACCGCGACGACAATAGCTGCCAATGCTGCGGCTTTAAATCAGGAAAATATCAGGAAATTCATTATATCGACCAGAACCCGAAGAATCTCAGCCTTGAGAATCTGGCGACGACCTGCATTTTCTGCCATCAGTGTTTCAATCTCGATCTCACCACGAAAATGCGCTCCGGCGTGCTGATCTGGCTGCCTGAGATCGAGCAGAGCGTGCTGCATGATATCGCCCGTTCGATCTATGTTGCCCGTATTTCACAGGGCCCGATGGCCGAAGCCGCAAGGAAAGCCCTCGATGTACTGATGGCCCGCCGCGAAGAAGCGCGCCGTCGTATCGAAACCGACGATCCTTATGTTCTATCGATGGTCCTTAAGGATTTTCTGACACCGCGCTATTACGCCGAACGCAATGAGAAGCTGGCAGGGATCCGCCTTTTCCCGCTCGATCGCCGTATTATCAAAGAGGCCGAACTGGAATTTAACCAGTTTCCACAAATCCTCGCTTACTGGCGTTCAAAAGACGGTCCGTTCGGTGGCAAGGCCCCGAGTCTCTGGCTTGATCTTTATAAAAACGCGCTGCGCGAAACCCAGCCTTCGGAAGCCTTCTAAGAAGCGCTGTTCGACGCTTTTCTGCTCTAGGCACTTCCCCCTTCAATAGCTATATTATTCAGGTACTTAATTTACACCGATTCGAGATCCATGAGCTTTTTCGAAAAACTCCTTGCGCCCTTCCAGTCTGCCTTGCGGCAATCGGTTGAAAGTTTCATCCGGCTTGAAACCATCGATGACGAATTTACACTCGCCGCTCAGGACGGCTCTCTCGTTTCCTATCTTAAAATCGATGGCAGCCGCCAGATCATCGGTGAGGAAGAATACCGTTTCCTGATCGAGGCCTCGACCGTCAAGATCGGTTCCAAATTCGACCGTCAGGGACAGGCACTGCAGGTTTATTTCGTGCGCGATCCGGCACGGGTCGGTGACAGTCTTGAGAAGCTGATCAAACCTTCGCGCATAACGGCCACCAATATTGGTCTCGATGTCGACGATCTCCTCGAAGAAAGAATTAAGAACCTGAGCAGCATCCTCACGTATGAGGAGTGCTATTTCGTTTTGTGGACACGACCCTCCTCGATGACCAAGAGCGAAATTCAGCGTGCTGCCAAAGACAAGCAGGCGCAAAATAGCAAGTGGATCAACGCCGGTTACGGCCAGAACCCGCTCGCCGGCCTTGAACCTTTAAGGACGCGTCATAAGAGCTTTATTTCTTCCGTGCTGGCCTCACTGAACGAGCTTGGTATCAGAGCTGAAATGCTCGAGGCGCATGAAGCTCTGCGTGCCGTTCGCCGTAATTTATTCCCGAACAAGGCAAACGATGAATGGAAAGCATCGCTGCCGGGCGATATCATCGCGCCGCGCGCGCCGATGAGCAAACACGATCTTTCTGACGTTATCTGGCCGCCGCTCAGGACGCAGATTTCATCGGCTGACGCGCAGGTGGTCGACGGCTCGGTCGTACGTATCGGCGATATGTTGTGGGCCGGTGCAGACATGACGCTTGGACCGATGGATGCTTCACCGTTCCCGATGCTGCTCAATCGTTTGTTTGATGCGAAAGTGCCTTACCGCATTTCCTTCATGATCGAAGGCGGCGGCGCTTATTCCACGCAGTTCAGAAGCTTTATGGCGACGATTTTATCGGTCACCAACGCGCTGAACCGCCAGATCAAATACTCGCTCGAAAATTTGCAGGTCGTTGCACGTTCGGAACCGGTTGTGCGTTTACGTGTGTCTTTCGCGACATGGGGCCATAAGGACGAATACGATCTGGTGCGCGATCGCCTGTCGGTCCTGATCCAGTCAGTCGAGAGCTGGGGTTATTGCCAGGTTAGTGAAGTCTCTGGCGATCCGCTTGATTGTGTCATGGCATCCGCCATGGGTATTCATTGTGCAGGTACGGCACCAATGGCGATTGCGCCGATGCGCGAAGTCATGAAACTTGTGCCGTGGCAGCGCCCTTCGAGCCCGTTCAATCAGGGCGCTATTTTGCTGCGGACTCCGGATGGTAAAGTCTGGCCGTACCAAACTGGAAGCAATCTGACTACTACGTGGTTCGATCTTATTTTCGCGCAACCGGGTGCCGGTAAATCCGTTCTCATGAACGCGCTCAACCTCGGGACAATTCTTTCGCCGGGTATGAGCAAGCTTCCCTATGTTGCGGTTATCGATATCGGGCCGTCTTCTTCGGGTCTGATCTCGCTGATCAAGGAAGCCCTGCCGGAAAACCGCCAGCACGAAGTCGCTTATTACCGTTTGCAGATGAGCCGCGAATACGCGATCAACCCGTTCGATACGCAGCTTGGCTGCCGTCTGCCATTGATCGATGAGAGAAGCTATCTCGTCGAGTTGATGATCCTGCTTTGTACGCCGCCCGGCCATGACAAGCCATATGACGGTATCCAGCAGCTCGCCGGTCTCGTCGTTGATGAAATGTACCGCTGGCGCGATGACAAAGCCGCGAACGCCGAACCGCGCCCTTATTTGCCACGCCTCGATGCTGTGATCGACGAGGCGATCGTCAAGCATGGTATTCACCTGCCGGCCGACCCCTATTGGTGGGATGTGGTCGACCGTATGTTCGATATCGGCGAATATCATGTTGCGAGTCTCGCCCAGCGTCATGCCGTACCGTCGCTTTCCGACGCGATTACCGCTTCGCGCCGCCCGCAGATCCGCACGCTTCTCGAAGAAACATCCGTCGGTTTCAGCTCCGAATCCATCATCAGCGCATTCGAGCGTATGATCACCTCGGCGATCCGCGAATATCCGATCATGTCGTCGGTCACCCAGTTCGAAATCACCGATGCGCGGGTCTGCTCGCTCGACCTGATGGACGTGTCGCCGCAGGGTGACGAGACGGCGGACCGTCAGACATCTATCATGTACATGCTGGCGCGCTATGCGCTGGTCAGGAGCTGGTGGGTCGGTCCTGAGACGCTGCCGAGCATTCCGGAGAAATACCGTCCCTATCATGAGCTGCGCCTGCAGGACATCATCGAGACACCGAAACGCCTTTGCTACGACGAATTCCACAGGACCAGTAAATCCAATTCAGTGCGGGCACAGGTTATTCGCGACGTTCGCGAAGGCCGTAAACGTGGCGTGCAGATCGTTCTCGCCTCTCAGCTCTTGCAGGATTTCGACAAGGACATGGTCGATCTGGCAACCGGCGTGTGGGTTCTCGGTACTGCCGTTTCCGACAAGGCTGTCGATGAAATCAAGGAACGTTTTGGCCTCTCCGACACTGCGCGCAACGTCATTCGCTACCGTCTGACAGGCCCGCGCGCGGGTGGTGCGCCTGCACTGCTCATTCTCGGCACGAATGAGGGCCGTTACGAGCAGCATCTGATCAATACAATGGGCCCGATCGAATTATGGGCGGTGTCTACGTCTTCCGAGGATGTCTCGATCCGCAATCGTCTCTATGGCCGCATCGGCGCAGGTCGCGCGCGTCAGATGCTCGCCGCAACCTTCCCGGGCGGAAGCGCGCGTAATGAAATCAAGCGCCGTATCCTGATGCGGGCTGCCGCCGGCGAGGCGCGTGGCGCTGCCGTCAGTGCGGTAATCGAGGATATCGTCGATGAATTGGCCGGCGCTGCTACGAAAAGGTTCTCGGGTCAGGGAGCCGAATAAAAATGGCCGAGCCGGACGAGAAGAAAAAAACCAAGAAACCTCCTCCGAAGAAACGCGAGCTTAAATCCGCTCCGCGCAAGGACGGCGTGCAGCCGCTCAAGAAAACCAAGAAGAGCCGCAAATGGATCTGGATTTCGCTCTCGATCGTCGTGGTGCTTATCCTGATCGGAATTTTCACGCCGCCTTATGGCACGATCCGCTATGGAATTTGCCGCGAATTCGTGGAGCTGCATGATCCTTATCCGGCCAGTATCGAATTCGTGCAGGCGACAGAAGAAGACACGCTGGTGACGCTCGATTACAACCGTATCGACACGTTCGGCCAGCGTACGCTGAATCAGATAAAGTGCTATTTTGGCAAGGATACGAACACCTATCCGCTCATCAAAGTAGATGTAAACGGCAAGGCGACGAAAGTGCCCCAGGAGGACCCTGAAGTCGTCAAACAATTCAACCAGAGCATTCCGGCCATTATCTCGAACCCGCCAAGCCTCGTGATGCCAAAAGGCCTGTCGGAAGACATCAAGAAATACAGATAAGGATTTTAGAATGAAGTACACAAAACTTGGCCACACCGGCATCGAGGTCAGTTCAATATGTCTTGGAACCATGACATGGGGATCGCAGAACAGCGAGGCCGAGGGCCATGAACAGATGGATTATGCTGTCGGACAGGGTATCAATTTTTTCGATACGGCTGAATCATACCCAGTGCCGCCAAATGCCGCTACGGCGCATTTGACCGAACAATATATCGGTAACTGGTTTGCTGCGCGTAAAAACAGGGACAAGATAGTTCTCGCAACGAAGATCGCCGGAATCGGACAGGCGTGGATTCGCAACGGGGCCGGGATTGATAAAGCGGGACTGGAACAGGCGCTGGAGAATAACCTGAGAAGGTTGCAGACTGATTATATCGACTTGTACCAGATGCACTGGCCTAACAGGGGGCATTATCATTTCGGGAAACACTGGGATTTCATGCCGACGCATGTGAAGCCTCAAGAAGTGCAGGATAATATGCTGGAAATCCTGCAGACCATGGACGGCTTTATCAAGGCCGGGAAAATCCGTTCTTTCGGCCTGTCGAATGAAAGCGCCTGGGGTGTTATGAAGTTTAGCGAAATCGCGGCACGGCACGGTCTTGCGAAACCTGCGACCATTCAGAACGAATACAGCCTGACCTACCGCCTGTTCGAACCGGACCTCGCCGAAGTGGC
>JBEHYB010000025.1:0-26370 GCA_048498395.1 Pseudomonadota bacterium | reverse complement strand
GCATTTGTCATCCTGAGCGCAAGCGAAGGATCTAAGTGATGCCCGTAAAAGATCCTTCGCTTTGCGCGAGGCGACATTTCAGTTAAAAAGGCCCCGGGGGAATAATGCTTTTAAAATTCGAAAACTGGCTTTTGGACCAGAAAGACAATTTGATCCTGTGGCTGCCTGTCTTTCTGGGCCTCGGATCGGCCATCTATTTCGGGCTGGAATTCGAGCCCCGGACACTCGCCGTCTTCTTCCTGTGGTTTGCTTCAGCCCTTCTTTTCTGGGCGGCATTCAGGTTGCGCACCCATCCCGATATGAAGCTCATTGCCTATTTCGCGGTCCTTGCCCTTTTCCTGTCTCTCACGGGCTTTGCCCTCGCCAAACTGCGCACGGACATAGTATTCACGCCAGTCCTTGTCAGGGACACACGCCCCGTCATGGTCGAAGGAAATGTCTCGCATCTTGAAACGCTCGAAGGCCGCAAGGGCACGTTGCTTATTCTCGAAGACGTTAAAATTGAAAATTTCGTACCGGCCGCCACGCCAAAAAAACTGCGCCTGACATCAAGGCTGCGCGTCAAATTCAATCTCGGCGACCGGGTGCAGATGCTCGCCAAGCTGACACCGCCTTCGATGCCGGTTTCGCCCGACTCTTATGATTTCCGCCGTCATTATTTCTTCGACAGTATCGGCGGCATGGGTTTTATCCTGAAACCCCCTGTCGTCCTGCGCGCGGCACCACAATCCGGAATGGGTTTATGGCTCGAGCGGCTGCGCAGGGACATGGGTGACCATATAAAAAATGTCCTGCCCTCAAGGCTTGCGGGGATCGTCACCGCCCTGGTGACCGGGGAGAGGGCAGCCATCGAAGATGACGACTGGAACGATCTGCGCGTATCCGGTCTTGCGCATATTATCTCGATATCAGGCCTTCATGTCGTCCTGATCGCCACGCCGATCTTCTTTTTCTTCCGGCTCTGCATGGCGGCAATACCTTCTTTTGCCTTACGGTTTCCCATCAAGAAAATTGCGGCCGTCATCGCGCTGATGGGCTGCTCGTTCTATGTCCTGCTTGTCGTGCCGACGGTCCCGACCTATCGCGCGCTTTTGATGACAGGGATCGGATTGATTGCCATCATGCTCGATCGCTCGCCTTTTTCACTACGGCTGATTTCCTTTGCGGCGATCGTCGTGCTGGTTATTTCGCCGGAAAGCATTTGGTCGGCGAGTTTTCAACTGTCATTCGCCGCCGTTTTATCCCTGATCATGTCGGCGGAATGGACGCGCGAGTACTGGAGCCGCTGGCGTAACAACGCAAGCCATACACGTAAATTCCTGATCTATCTCGGCGGCAGCATTTTCACGACGCTGGTCGTATCCTTTATCACGGCACCGCTTTCCTGTTTTCACTTCCAGCAGATCCCCGTCTACAGCGTCATCGCCAACGCACTCGTTATTCCCCTGTCAGGATTGATCATCATGCCGATGGTTATTGCGACGTTCGTGCTGTGGCCTTTCGGGCTCGAGGACTGGGCGCTAAAATTCATGGGCTACGGCGTTGAATGGATGCTCGCCATCGCGCGCGGCACGTCGGAAATCCCGGGCGCGGCGTTGCATCTATCCGCATGGCCGCTGTCCTCGCTGATCTTTTTCGTCTTCGCAGGACTGAGCCTTTATTTGCTCGCCGGGCGGATGCGATGGATCGCAGCGCCTTGCGTTATCGTCGGCATTATCCTGATCTGCCTTAATCCGGCACCGGTCTATCTCGCGTCAGAGAGCGGCAATCTGTTTATGGTCAGGGACGGAAAATCCCTCTATCTGTCTTCTGCCAAAAGCGACCGTTTCGCGGGCGAAAGCTGGGTTAAACGACTTGGTCACGCCGAAGGCACTGCTATTTTATTCCCCCAGGAAGGGCAATTACCGCTTTCCGACGGCAATATCACCTGCGGCAATAATATGTGCCGCATCACCAAAGGCGCGCAGAAATTTTCAATTGGCAGGGATTACTACGCGCTCAGGCAGGATTGCGAATGGGCGGACATCATCATCACGCCGACAGCTTTCCGCGATAAATCCTGCAAGGCAAAAATCTATAATAAATTCACATTGAAAGATTCAGGCGCGATAGAAATCTCTGCGGACGGCACAGTCCTGACCGTCGCCGAAGCCGCCGGTAAACGCCCCTGGAGTCCGTCGCCAAGCCGTTTTTCACGCAACCGGAAATAGATTCATTTGACGATCGGCTGCGTCGTGTAATCGCTGGAGCTTGAAGGGGAAGTCTCAGCCCCGGTTTTTACAAGCGGAATGTCCTGGATTTTCGCTATATCTGCCTGCGACAGATTACGTGCTTCGGGGGTAGCGCAAATTTCCGTGAGCTTATTTCTAATTTTTTCGGCGTGATATTCAGAGGCTTGCGCCACACCCGCGCGCCATACTTGCTGTGTGATCTTTGTGTTTACAAGATCCTCCGGGCTGTTCCAGCTAATAACCGAATTGATATCAATCGCACAGTCAAAGCCTTTGGCAACACCGATGGCCGCTGTTTCTGATACGCAATGCGACGATATCGCCCCCATAACCAACGGACGGCCCAAACCACTCTGGCGCATATAGGAGGCAAGCGATAAATCAGCCTCTTCGATTTCATCGAAATTTTTGCCGCATTCGCTCTCAAGCTGCCATTGATAGGCGATATTGTCCGCCGCGTCGCGGGCTTCCGTAAAGGCGCCTTTGATGGATTTGCAATAGACCGCTTCGTTTTCTTTCGGTCCATGCTTCTCAAGAAATTCTTTAAACATTTCATGATGCGGATCGTCCGCGTTCAATCCATAGAAATCAAAATCGCTCATGTCGGCTCTGGTGCGTGGTGACATTCCCAATGGCGGATGCATTTTATTCTGACCCGTAATCGTGACCCAGATCACGGGAATTTTTCTTTCGCGCAAATCGGTGAGAGTGGCGGCCATGTGATCGAGATAATCGCGTGCATCTTCTGTCGACAGGCTACCAACCGACTGGAGATCGATCAGCAGGGCTGAATCGGACGGCTTTCTCTGAGCGGAGAAGTCGCGGGGCGAAAAGGCATTATTGGATTGAGACGTTAGGCCCATAGGCATAACAATATCAAATTATGCAATATTATGTCAATTTAGACAAAGCAAAGTCAACACACACCCATAATGCTTTCCCCGCGAAAGCGGGGACCTTACTTTTATGCTCCGAATAAGATCCCCGCTTTCGCGGGGAAAGCCAAATTTTTTAGCTAAGGCAGGATCCTTAATTATTAATGATACGACCGGATCAGGCTCGAAAGTTCGCCCTGAATCTGAACACGATCAGCCGTCAAAACACGCGGTTTATAGGCATCATTCTCCGGTTCCAGAATAACTTTCCCGGCTTCACGGCGCAGGCGTTTCAATGTCACTTCCTGACCGTCGACAAGAGCGACAACGATCTTGCCATCACTCGCGCGGTCCGCTTTTTTGATGATGACGATATCATGGTCATTGATACCGGCCTTGATCATGGAATCGCCATCGACACGCAGCGCATAATAGTCGCCGTTGCCGAGCATGCCTGACGGTACGTCAAAGAAATCACCTTCATTCCGAATGGCTTCAATCGGCGTACCGGCGGCAATCTTGCCGAGCAGTGGCAGCGCTACGATGTCACCCAGTGTCTCGACAATCTTATCTTTGAGATTTGGCTTGGCGGGAGCAGGCGCGGCAGAATTCGGTTTATAGCCTTCGGGAAGTTTTTTGACCTCCAGGGCGCGGGCGCGGTTCGGGAGACGCTCCAGATAGCCGCGCTCGACCAGGCTCGTGATCAGGCGGTGAATGCCGGATTTCGACTTGAGATCGAGCGCCTCTTTCATTTCCTCGAAAGAGGGAGCGATATCGCCTAGATGCATACGGTCATGGATAAAAAGCAGTAATTCGCGCTGTTTCTTCGTCAACATAGAAATAATCCCGTTTTGGACTGTATTCGTTCTATGTTTGTTTTACGCTGATTCCGGGGACTTGCCAAGTAGTTTTTTAACGGCCGCGCCGATATCAGCCTCGCGCATCAGGCTTTCGCCCACCAGAAATGCATCAAAACCTGCGTTAAACAGGCCCTGAAGGTCCGCATGCGTATGAATGCCGCTCTCGGCAACACTGATAATATTTTCAGGGATCTGCTCGGCAAGACTGAAGGCCGTCTCCAGATTGACCTCAAGCGTTTTGAGACTGCGTGAATTGACACCGATCATCTTCGGCGAGAGGGCAAGCGCACGGTCGAGCTCTTTCTGATCGTGCACCTCGACAAGCGCATCCATACCGAATTCGGTCGCCAGCGTGTGAAGCGTCTTGGCCATCTTGTCGTCAAGGGCAGCCATGATGATGAGAATGCAATCGGCCCCGAGCGCGCGGCTTTCAACGATCTGATAGGGGGTGAGCATGAAATCCTTGCGGATCACCGGCAGGCGCGTGACTTCGCGCGCGGCTTCGAAATCCTCGTCGCTGCCTTTGAAATAAGGCTGATCCGTCAGAACCGACAGGCATGTCGCGCCGTTGGTTTCATAAATCTTTGCGATTCGCCGCGGGTCGAAATCGGCGCGGATAATTCCCTTGCTTGGTGAAGCTTTCTTCACTTCCGCGATCAGGGCCGGTTCGCCCAAAGACTGTTTATTACGGATCGCCTGAATGAAGCCGCGCGAGGCCGACTGAATTTTGGCGCGCTCGGACATGACTATATCAGGGATCAGATGCTGCATCCGCTCCACATAGGTCATTTTCTCACGGCAGATTTCGGCCAGTACGCTCATTGGTGGTTTGTAAAATCCCTGTAGGCGTTAAAAGTCGACAAGACACTACCATCATCTAACGCCTTGGCTCCCATGGCAACCCCGTCTTTAAGGTTTGTCACCTTATCCGCAACCACAAGGCCCGCCGCGACATTGGCGAGAACGACATTCCGGTAGGATGAAATCTTGCCTTCGAGCAAATGCATTAACGCTTTGGCATTGTCATGCGCATGTCCGCCATGAATATCATGGGCGTTAATTTTATCGAGACCGAAATCCGCAGGCATTAATTCCTTCTCGGTAATTTCACCATTTTCCAGTATGACGCAATGGGTCCTACCGGTCAGTGTGATCTCATCCAGCCCGTCTTCGCCATGGACGATCCATGCTTTGTCGGCACCCAACTGGCGCAAAACTTCGCCATAAACTTTCAGCAATCTTTTATCGTAAACACCGATCAACTGGCGTTTCGTATTCGCCGGGTTGGCAAGAGGACCGAGCAGGTTGAAAATCGTGCGGAAGCCAAGCTCTTTGCGCAAGGCGGCGAGCGGTTTTAAAACCGTGTGATGATGCGGCGCCATCAGGAAGCAGAAATGAAATTTTTCGAGCGCCTTTTCACAATCTTCCCGGCTGATGACGAGGTTCACGCCAAGAGCTTCGAGAACATCCGCCGCTCCTGATTTCGAGCTCGCCGCGCGGTTGCCGTGTTTTGCGACCGGCACGCCGCAGGCAGCGAGGATCAGCGCGGTTGCGGTCGATATATTATAGGTACCGCTGGCATCGCCGCCGGTGCCGCAGCAATCCATGGTTTTATCCGGCGCGAAAACTGGTTCAACGCGATCCTTCAGAAAACCGACCGCGCCAATGATTTCCTCGACGCTTTCGCCGCGTTGGGACAATCCCATCAGGAAGGCACCCGTTTGCGCCGGGCTTAATTTATTCTCGGTAATGGCCGTCAATGCGTCGTATATTTCCTGACGTGTCAGTGTATGTCCGGCGCGGATATTATAAAGCGTGTCTTCAATCATCATCGGATCACCTCTATAAAATTCCGGAGCAATGCATGACCATGCTCGGTCGCGATACTCTCGGGATGAAACAGGACACCGTGAATAGGCTTCGTCTTGTGACATAACCCCATGATGATTCCGTCTTCCGTGTGCGAAGTCGCCTCAAGTACGGATGGGAAACTCGACTTCTCCACTATCAATGAATGATAGCGCGTTACCTTGTAAGGGGAAGGGAGGCCTTTAAAAACACTTTCACCTGTATGTGAAATAACCGATGTCTTGCCATGCATAGGTTCCGGCGCGCGCACGATTTGGCCGCCGAACGCCTGGGCGATGGACTGGAACCCGAGGCATACGCCGAACAGGGGAATATTTTCATTCGCTGCCGCCTGCACGAGGTCAAGGCAAATGCCCGCCTGATCCGGATTGCACGGGCCCGGCGATAATACGATCGCACTCGGCCTTGAGCTTATGACCTGCTCGACGCTTTGCTGGTCGTTACGCACGACGTTACATTTCTCACCCAGATCACCGAGATACTGGACGAGGTTAAAAGTAAAACTGTCATAATTATCGATTAACGTGATCATAATTCATTATGCGCTTTTTTTGATAAAAATGCCTGTTCGAGCGCGTCCTCGGCGGCCGAGGTCAAAGCCCGTGCTTTGGCCACCGTCTCGTCGAATTCGGCCTGCGCGGAGCTGTCGGCAACAATGCCGGCCCCGCTTTGTATATGGATTTGACCGTCCTTGATCAGCGCGGTGCGGAGCGCGATACAGGTATCGACCGTGCCGTTGCCGGCGAGATAGCCGACGCAGCCGCCATAGAATTTACGTTTATCCGGCTCAAGCTCGTCGATGATTTCCATCGCGCGGATTTTCGGTGCGCCGGAAACCGTACCCGCCGGAAAACCTGCCATCAACGCATCGAGCGGATGAACATCTTTGCGCAGATCACCCTCGACATTCGAGATGATATGCATGACATGCGAGTAATATTCGATCACGAATTTCTCGGTAACGGAAACCGAGCCGATTTCCGATACGCGACCTACGTCATTACGCCCGAGGTCGAGCAGCATCAGATGCTCGGCCAGTTCTTTCGGATCGTTGAGCAGATCATTGGCGAGGAAGTCATCTTCCGCCTTGTCCTTGCCGCGGCGGCGCGTTCCCGCGATAGGCCTGATCGTCACCTTGCCATCGCGCACGCGTACGAGAATTTCGGGACTCGATCCAATCAGCGCGAAGGCCGGGTAATTGACGAAGAACAGAAACGGCGAAGGATTGACCCGGCGTAGCGAACGGTAGAAATCGAAGGCTGGCAATGGAAACGCCGCCGAGAAACGCTGCGACAGCACGGCCTGAAATATATCGCCCGCGAGAATATATTCTTTGGTCTTCGCGACCATGTCGAAGAATTTTTCCTTAGGCATATTCGATTTGAAATCGAGTTTGCCGGGCAGGTCTTTGCCGGTGCGCTCTATTTTATAAGGAGCGAAAAGTTTTGTAATCACCGCCTCGATGCGCGCGGTCGCCGCATCATAAGCCTGTCTTGCCGATTCTTTGGTGTTTCCCTTATGCGCATAGACGGGACTGGTGATACAGATTTTATGTTTGACGTTGTCAAAAATCACCAGCACCTGCGGCCGCGTGAAAATAGAATCCGGGATTTTCAAATTGTCAGGATTACTGTCCGGAATCTTTTCAACTTCGCGGATCAGATCGTACCCCATGAATCCGAACAGCCCCGATGAAGCCATCGGCGGCAGTCCTTCCGGAATGATATCGAGATAACAACTCTTCACCGTCTGCTTGAGCGATGCCAGGGGCGTATCTGCGACCGCCTTGCCATTGATCGCGACCACGTTGTTCTCAAGCGACCAGACCAGGTCGGGATCGAATCCGAGGATCGTATAACGGCCAAGCGTATTTCCGCCCTCGACCGATTCAAACAGGAAGGAATATTGCTGGTCGGCGCAGAGTTTCAGATAGGCCGAAATCGGCGTTTCGGTATCCGCCACGATCCACGACCAGACAAGCTGGGTTTTTTCACTTTCAAAATTCTCGCTGAAAGTTTTTAGGTCGGGCCCAATCATTATTGATCCGTCTGGACTTGTCCATACAACCGGTCGAGCAGCTCATGGTTGGTTTTGACCGGATAACGATGCTCGACATTATTGATGTAAGACACGAAACGCTCTTCCTGCAAATCGAGCTTCAGGTTCTTCTCGATATCCGAAAGTTCGGAAGCAGTCGGCGTTTTTTGCGGCAGCTCCACCTTATCGATCGTCACGATGGTCATGCCGCTCTCACCGGGAATAGCAATTGCTTTCGCGGTGTTCGCATTCATGATCTGCGCGACACCTTCCTTGGTAATGCCCGAAGGAGGGGCTGATCCGCGCACGGCTTTGCCACTCTCAATGCTCGTGCCGAAATCCTTGGCAACCTTCTCAAGCGTGGTTTTCTTGTCATCGAGCGACTGCGTTATATCCAGTGCGCGCACCATCAGCTTGCGGCGTTTTTCAACTTCCGTCCATTTGGCGACGACTTCCGCTTTTACATCCTTCAGGTCTTTCGGATGGGACGCGTCGATACTGTTGACGTGAACGGTGAACATCTTGCCGCCGGAGATTTCGCTCAGCGGTGAAGATTCACCAGCCTTGGTCGCAATGATCGCTTTCTGGATTTTATCCTTATCGGCACCATACTCGTCGATTGCGGCAATGTTTGCGCCTGTCTGGATTTTACCCAGCTTGACGGTTTTCATTTTGAATTCACCGGCAATGTCTTCAAGTTTTTCGCCCTCGGCCAGGCGGTCCTCGATCTGGTTGGTGATCTCATACAATTCGTCATTCGCACCGTTATGAGTCAGATCGTCCCTTATCTGCGCTTTCACGCTGTCGAAAGATTTATATCCCGGCTCGTTAATTGCCGAGACATAAATGACGTGCCAACCGAGCGGGCTTTGCACGGGGCCGACAAAGTCGCCTGTTTTTGCTTCGAAGGCGGGCTGCGAAATCTGGTCGGGCAGGGATTTTTCGTCAAAATTTCCTTTGTTGAAAGCATCCGCCTTGCCAGTGACTTTCGTCACTGCAGCTTTCAGATTTTTGGAATCTTCTGCTGCTTTTAAAACATCGCTGGCTTCTTTCTCCGATTTCAAAACCGCCTGCTCAAGCGCGCGGGTTTCCGGCAGGGCATAATCATCCTTGTTCTTGTCATAGAATGACTTGACCTGGTCGTCCGTGACCGCCGCATGTTTGACGAGCACGGAAGGGTCGATCACGCCGAGCGTGACATCGCGTGTTTCAGGAATGCTATAGGCCGCCTTAATGCTGTCATAGAAGTGCTCAAGCGTTGCCTCGTCGGGTGTGCCGACATCGATCGATTTTTCCGAAAGCGACACATATTTGATGCTGCGTTCTTCCATATTCCATTGATAGTAGGCTTTGGTCATAGCGGATGGAACATAGATGCCTTCGCCGATCGTCTCACGCAAAAGGCCGGTGCCGATATCGTTACGGATGGATTCGACCAGTTCGCTTTCACGCAGACCCTGCGCCTGAAGCACGCGTGCAAGAGCCTGTTTCATATCACCGCTCTCGCCGGCGATCGGTGTGAGCAGCGTGTGGAGTTTATTGGCGACAGTTCTGTCGTCAGGAGTAATACCATGATCGAACGCTGCCTTGCGCAGCAGGCGGGTCATCACTTCCTGCTTGAGAATTTTGTCGATGAAGCCGGCCTTGTAAGCGTCGGAGGTCGAAATATTTTGTCCCTGCAGCATGCGGCGTACGATATGGTCGAATTCAGAGGCTTTGATCGGATGGCCGTCAATCACGACAACATCGGTTTTGGTCACGCCGTTTCTGAAGAAACCGCCCCAGTCGGAAAGCATCAGGCCGAAACCGCCGAGAACCAGAATTCCAAGAAAAATTCCGGAGAAAATCCCGTGACGCATTGAACTTAAAATCATTAGAACCTCTTGTATAAATTGGACAATGACTATATTCAGAGATCGTTTCGTAAATCAATTGGAAAGCCAGAACGATGAAGAAGCTTATTGCCGGGAATTGGAAAATGAATGGGACCGTCGCTGAAGCGCAGGCGCTCTCGAAATCTATTGCGCCGGTTGATGGCGTGGATATCTGCCTTTGCCCGCCATTCCTGCATTTGCAGGCCGTCAGGGACAACATGCAAAACGGTATTTTTCTCGGCGCGCAGGATTGCTCGCGTTTTAAAAACGGGGCTTATACGGCTGATATTTCCGCCACCATGGTCAAAGATATAGGCGCGCAATATGTCATTCTCGGCCATTCCGAGCGCCGCCAGTTCTTCGGGGCGACAAACGAGATGATTTCCGCCCAGGCCGTGCAGGCGCACGAGGCCGGGCTTCTGACAATTATATGCGTTGGCGAGACCGAGGCCGAACGTACCGCAGGGCAGGCGGAAAAAGTCGTTAAAGAACAGATTTTGGGCTCGCTTCCGGCCTGTACGACGGTGGAAAACACCGTAATTGCCTATGAGCCCGTCTGGGCCATCGGGACGGGGAAAACCGCGACCCCTGACGACGTGAAATCCATGCACGGCTTTATACGTGCTATCTTAAAGGAAAAGCTGGACAAATTCGCCTCGATACGTATTTTGTACGGCGGTTCGGTCAAGCCCGAGAACGCCAAGGATTTGCTGCATATCGAAAATGTGGATGGAGCCCTTGTCGGCGGCGCGAGTCTGAAAACAGATCAATTTATGGCCATCGCGCACGCGGCAGCCCAGAAGTAAAAGTAATATGGAACACGTAATCCTCGTCATCCACCTGATTTTGACATTATCCCTGATAGGCCTGATCCTGCTGCAACGCTCTGAAGGCGGCGGACTTGGTATCGGTGGTGGCGGTGGCGGCATGGGGAATTTCGCGACAGCCCAATCGACGGCAAACGTCCTGACCAAGGCGACACAACTCGTCGCGGCGGGCTTCTTTGCAACCAGCCTGATCCTTGCCATTCTTGCCTCCAATCAGGGTGCGCCGAAAAGCATTCTTGATTCAGCCTCTCCAGCAGCGATCACGAAAGAAGCTCCTGCAGATGCAACGTCAAAATCCGATAAAACAACAACCACAGAAAAGCCTGCTAAAAAGGCTCCTGCAGTTCCAATAGGCCAATGACAAGATTTATATTCATTACAGGCGGTGTCGTTTCCTCTTTAGGAAAGGGCCTCGGCTCCGCTGCGCTTGGCGCACTTTTACAGGCTCGCGGCTATACAACTCGTCTTTGCAAACTTGATCCCTACCTGAATATCGACCCCGGCACGATGTCGCCATTCCAGCACGGCGAAGTCTTCGTCACCGATGACGGCGCGGAAACCGATCTTGATCTCGGCCACTATGAACGCTTCACCGGACGCCCGGCGACCCAGACCGATAACGTCACCACCGGCAAAATCTATATGAACGTCCTGCAACGCGAGCGTCGCGGTGAATATCTGGGCGCGACGATTCAGGTCATTCCGCACATCACGAACGAGATCAAAGCTTTCGTTCAGGAAAAAGACGGTTCTGCGGATTTCGTTCTCGTTGAAATCGGCGGCACGGTCGGCGACATTGAATCTCTCCCGTTCCTCGAAGCCATCCGCCAGTTCGGCAATGAAGTCGGGCAGGAGCGCGCGATCTTTATCCATGTCACGTTGCTGCCTTACATCGCGGCGGCGGGTGAGTTGAAAACAAAACCGACCCAGCACTCGGTCAAGGAACTGATGTCGGTCGGTATCCGCCCGAACATTCTTCTCTGCCGTTCCGATCGCAAGATCGAACAGGATGACCTCAATAAAATAGGCCTGTTCTGTAACATCCCGCATGAACGCGTAATCCCTGCGCTCGATGTAAAATCGATTTATGAAGTACCGCTCACTTATCATGCCGAAGGGCTTGATGATCAGGTGCTCGCCTGCTTCGGTATCAAGGATGCTAAATCGCCTGATCTTAAGTCATGGCAAACCATCGTCAGCCGCATCAAAAATCCGGAAGCCCGCGTTAAAATCGGGATCGTCGGCAAATACACGGAACTCACCGACAGCTATAAATCCCTGAACGAAGCGCTGATCCATGGCGGTATAGCCAACCGCGTAAAAGTCGATCTTCAATTTATTGAAGGCGAAACATTCGAGAAGGGCGGTCACGTCGCCGAACTCGAAGATGTCGATGCAATCCTCGTCCCCGGCGGCTTCGGCCAGCGTGGAACGGAAGGCATGATCAAGGCTGTGCAATTCGCGCGCGAACGCAAAGTGCCTTACTTCGGAATTTGTTTTGGCATGCAGATGGCCGTCATTGAATCGACGCGCAATCTTGTCGGCCTTAAGGACGCGAACTCCACCGAATTCGGCCCATGCAAGGAACCTGTCGTCGGCCTGATGACCGAATGGCTCAAAGGCAATGAAATGGTTACGCGCGACGATAAAGGCGATCTTGGCGGCACGATGCGCCTTGGTGCATATCAGGCCGCGCTCAAAAAAGGCTCGCTGATTTCTGAAATCTACGGTTCGACCTCGATCTCCGAACGTCACCGCCATCGCTATGAAGTAAACGTCAATTACGTCGAGCGACTTGAGGCAAAAGGCATGAGCTTTGCCGGCATGTCACCGAACGGCAAATTGCCTGAGACCGTCGAAATTCCCGGCCACCCATGGTTTATCGGCGTTCAGTACCATCCGGAACTGAAATCAAAACCTTTCGATCCGCACCCGCTTTTTGTGTCGTTCATCAAGGCGGCGCTTGAGAAGAGCAGGCTGGTTTAAATGAGTGAAATCACCGATCAGCTTTTTGCAACGGCGGAAGCTGCACGCAAAAATTCCTATTCACCTTACTCTAAATACAAAGTAGGGGCCGCAATCCTGTCCGCCTCGGGCAAAATCTACGGCGGCACCAATATCGAAGAAGCGGCCTATGTCTGCACGCATGCCGAGCAATCCGCGATCAGCAATATGATCATTCACGAAGGCGCGAACACCATTAAGGCTGTGCTCGTGATTTGTGGCGAAAAAGGTGACGGCATGCTCGCGACACCCTGCGGTCATTGCCGCCAATGGCTGCGCGAACATGGCGATCCGAAAGAAATGCTGATCTACGTCGCCGGCCCGGAAGGCATCCGCGAAACCTTCACGCTCGAAGAGCTCCTCCCATACTCCTTCGGCCCGGAAAATCTGAAGTAATCTCTTTACTGTCATGCCGTTGAAAAACGGCATCCAGATGCAACAAACTATCTGGATCCCGGATCAAGTCCGAGATCCATGTCCCAATTTGATTAAATTTAGCATGCTTTCCCCGCGAAAGCGGGGATCTTTTTCAAAGCATCAAAGTAAGATCCCCGCTTTCGCGGGGAAAGCAGATTTTTCTCTGTCCCTTAAGCTCAGATGTTACCCAAAACCTACGGATGCGCAGGCTGGAATGTCTGCGTGACTTTCATGCCGTCAATCGGCGAGGCCGTCTGGGTTTGAGGTCCGGCGCTATCTAGCTCGGCTCTTTCTTTTTGAAACGCGCGCGTCGTGGAACCGTCCGGATCTTCAATGCGAACATAAATTCCGGCCTTGCCGCCGCTTGTCATCAGGGAATGGATATCGCCGCCGGGCTCTTTCGGATAGGCCATGGAAATTGAAACCGTGCCGTTTTTTGTCGCGTACAGGGCTGAACACATCTGCGAATAATTTTCCTGACCGAGAACCTCGATATTTTTCTTATTGCAAAGCTCGGAGCCTTTAACGGACATCGTTGTCGTTTCGATATCGTGATCGCTGAATTTCGCCTTGAAATCCTTCAGCGTCATCGGGCTGTAATCTTCCGTTTTTTTGTGCGCAGGTCCGGCCATCATTTCCCCTTACGAATTCTCCCTATTATGGCGACACTTTATAAAAATATGGTAAATAACGGGGGCCCAAACATAATTTGCCGTTTATTTGTGAATCTGTATATTACCGCCCATGAAAACAGTAAAAATCGGTAGTATCGAAGTCGCAAACAACAAGCCTTTCGTCCTTTTCGGCGGACTGAATGTTCTTGAGGATCTGGACAGCACGCGTCGCGCGGTCGAGGTCTATAAAAAGATCACCGATAAATACAAAATTCCGTATGTCTTCAAGGCCAGCTTTGACAAGGCTAACCGCTCGAGCGTGAAAAGCTTCCGCGGTGTCGGCATGGAGAAGGGGATCGAAATCTTCCGCAAAGTGAAGGAAGAATTCGGCGTTGCCCTGATCACCGACGTGCACGAACAATATCAATGTGCGCCTGTCGCCGAAGTCGTCGATGTGATCCAGCTGCCGGCATTCCTCGCGCGCCAGACCGATCTAGTGCAGGCGATGGCGAAAACCGGCGCGGTCATCAACGTCAAGAAGCCTCAATTCATGTCGCCGTACCAGGTCGGCAATATCATCGATAAATTCAAAGAGTGCGGCAACGATCAGATCATCCTTTGCGAACGCGGTCACAGTTTCGGCTATGATAATCTCATCGTCGATCCAATGGCGTTCGGCGTGATGAAAGAAGTCTCCGGCAATTACCCGATCATCTGCGATACGGTTCACGCCTCGCAAATGCGCCTGCCGGGCTCGGAAGCCTCGGGAGGACGCCGCGCCCTCGTGCCGGATTTGACCCGCGCCGTGCTGGCGATCGGTATCGCTGGCATCTTCATCGAGGCCCATCAGGACCCCGATAAAGCCAAATGCGACGGCCCGTCAGCCATTCCGTTCGACAAGCTCGACGAATTTATCAGTCAGGCCAAGGCTATAGACGACGTTGTTAAAGCAATGTCTCTAGTTCAGATCAAATAAAATATTTGACATAATACTAAATCTGCCGTATAACTATCCGCAAATTAAGCGGAGTGTGTAAATGCCTTATGATCTGACAATCGACAATATCGCCAGCAAAGCCTTGGAAAACAGTGGAAGCCCGGACGTTCTGGTCGTTTTCCGCCATGCTGTTTCAACCATGCATCGCGACAATATTTTAGCCGCCATAGGCGGCCAGATCCGCGAGTCCTTCGCCACGCCAAGCGAAGAGATCTGGTCTGTCAAATCTGATGAAACGACACTTGATGCCCTGCAGCACCTGGCGCAGATCGATGGAATTTACAATCTCAGCATGCAGTTTAACAAAGGTCCTGACGATCGCTTCCGCCTGTATATGCCGTCCGAAGGCGGTATGCCATTGACCACCAAACATGTCCTGACCGTTACCGGCCCCCAATAAACCAACTGGACCTTATCCCGAATACCCTTTAAAAATCCTTCTGTAACAAACGAAGGATTTTTTTATGAGCGCAATCGTAGATGTATATGGCCGTCAAATTCTGGACAGCCGCGGCAACCCGACAGTCGAAGTGGATATCGTCCTGGAATCAGGCGCGCGCGGACGCGCAGCCGTACCATCAGGAGCCTCAACAGGCGCGCATGAAGCGGTCGAGCTGCGCGATGGCGATAAATCCCGCTATCTCGGCAAATCCGTGGAGAACGCCGTCAATAACGTCAACACCGAGCTCGCCGAACTGCTGATCGAGCTTGAAGCCGAAGAACAGACATTGATCGATCACGCGATGATCGAACTCGATGGTACCGACAATAAGGGCCGCCTTGGCGCGAACGCCATTCTGGGATGTTCGCTTGCCGTTGCCCGCGCGATGGCCGAAGAGCTTGACCAGCCGATCTACCGTTATATCGGCGGCGTGTTCGCAAACCAGTTGCCGGTGCCGATGATGAACATCATCAATGGCGGCTCCCATGCCGACAACCCGGTCGATTTCCAGGAATTCATGATCATGCCGGTCGGCGCGCCGAATTTGGCTGAATCCGTGCGCATGGGCTCCGAGATTTTCCACACGCTGAAGAAGGAACTCTCGGCGGCGGGCCTCAATACAAATGTCGGCGACGAGGGCGGTTTTGCCCCTGCCGTAAAATCTTCTTACGAAGCGCTCGATTTCATCACACGCGCGATTGAGAAAGCCGGCTACCGTCCGGGCGACGACGTGATGCTCGCGCTCGATGTCGCGGCGACTGAATTCTTCAAGGATGGCAAATACCATCTCGAAGGCGAGGGCAAAGTCCTCTCAACCGACCAGATGATCAAATACTATGAAGACCTCGTCTCCAAATACCCGATCGTCTCGATCGAAGACGGATTGTCCGAAGACGACTGGTCGGGCTGGGCATCATTGACGCAATCCCTCGGCAACAAGGTTCAGTTGGTCGGCGACGATCTGTTCGTCACCAACCCGAAACGCCTCGCGCAGGGGATCGAGCAGAAATCCGCGAACGCGATCCTTGTGAAGGTCAACCAGATCGGCACGCTGACCGAGACATTGCAGGCAGTCGAGATGGCCCAGAAAGCCGGCTTCGGCGTGATCCTGTCCCACCGCTCTGGCGAAACGGAAGATTCAACGATCGCCGACCTCGCGGTTGCGACCAATGCCGGCCAGATCAAGACAGGCTCCCTGTCACGCTCCGACCGCGTCGCCAAGTACAACCAGCTGATCCGCATCGAAGAGCAGCTTGGGCCCTCAGCCCGCTTCGCCGGGACCAGCATCCTGCGCGCAACACCGTCCATCGGCGGACAAAAACGCAAAGCGGCTTAAGTATAAAAGTAAACCACGTCATACCGGCGAAAGCCGGTATCCAGATGTTTTGTACCTTCTGGATGCCGATTTTCATCGGCATGACACGATGGGTTATCGGTTTACAAAACCTCTGAATCGTTCCAAAATCCTTTTTTCCCTTGACGGCGGAATCCCTGCCGTGATTCACTTGATCTATGAAGAAGTTACTTGAGCAACGCTATCTGGTTCGCAAGAATCTCGTTACCCTGATCGGTATCGGGCTGTTCGTGTATTTCTCATACCATCTGATCCAGGGCGAGCGTTCCCTGCTGCGTTACCTGACGCTTGAGAAATCCATCGCAAGCCTCGAAGACAAATCGGAAAAACTCGCCAAGGAGCATGAAAGCCTTGAGACGAAAGTCGCGATGCTGCGTCCGGGATCGATTAACAAGGACCTGCTCGAAGAACGCGCCCGCATCGTCCTCGGCTTCCGCCGCCCGGGCGAAGTGGATGTTTTATCGGCTAAGAATTAAACCGTCTTAAGGCTGTAGCGCCTTCGCGTCATTTTCGCGTTTACGCCTATTGTCAAAATAAGCCCTGATTTCCTCGTCGGTATAGCCGAAAATGACACCGTTCATAATATGATCTTCATCGGTGCAGACACTTTTCTTTCTTGCGCTCGTCAGCAGCGCCATATTCTTTTCCTGCCCCTTTTGGCAGAAATAATAAGTATGCGCGTTTTGCCAGTAGACGCGTCCGCCATAGACCAGTTCCCCGCGCGCAGCGGCATCGAATAAAAGCGACACATCCTGAATGTATGGAGTGTCACGCGACACGACGATATTACAGACAGGCTTTTGCCCCGATAGCATCAGTTCAACTTCACGATATTCGTGCGGCCCAATCAGACGTCGTTCAGCCTGGCCGAAGTGACGTGGCATATAATAGGCGGCGACTGCCGGGTTAAAGACAGGCAGATCCGCGCGCTCGACCTCAAACTTCATATTTTTTATCTTCGCCACATGAGCGACAAAAAAAAGAATTTCTTCTGCGCTATATCCGAATAAATGTCCGAGCGTGATATGATATTCGGCATCAGCCTTTATCGTTCCGGCATTCATCCCGCGTATAAGGCTTTTGAGTTTCTCCATGTTCTTTTCCTGGCCTCTCTGGCAGAACCAGTCATGCACGGGCGATCGGCTCTCCTCGCCGCCATAAATCAGCTGGCCTTTGTTTACAGCATCAAACAGCAGAGCAATATCTTCCGATTCATCGGTCCTTGAAATTGAGCAAACAGGTTTAATGCCTGCGAGCATCAGCTCGACAATACGGCCTTCATGCGGCCCGAGCCGCGGATCGGATTTTTCAATGGCCCTGCGGCTTCGCTTTGCGTCCGCGATGCGGGGATCGTATTCCTCAAGATTGTCAGGAATAGGGATCATGATTTAGAAAACCACTGGCTGGATGCCATAGCCTTTGGGCAGCGGAGCAGGGGATGCCTGCTTGCCGAACAGTTTTTCTTCCAGCGCTTCCGCCAATGTCACTTTCGGATCATGGGTATAAAGGAGCGTCTGCATACCAAGTGCCTCAGCCTTGTCAGTATTGCCCTTGCGGTCATCGACGAAAAGAACAGTGGCTGGGTCGCGGTCAGCGGCCAGTTTCGCAAGACCGCCATCGGGATGCGTCTTTGGGTGCCCGAGTTCATGCGACAGGTAAGGAGTAATGCGATCGACGACCTTGTCGAGGCCGGATGAGGCCATCTGCCTGTCATACCAGAAATTCGTGCTGTTCGAGACGAAACACACATCGATGCCTTTTTCAAAACAGCGTTCGACAAGTGCGAGAACGGATGTATCGACCCAGACATGCTCATCGATAATCGCCGCGATTTTCTCGCGGTCGAGCTTATGCCCGAGCCTTTCTTCCCAGCTATCCCAGTAAGCATCTTCAGAGCTTTGCGAATGCGCATGCAGATCCCAGATCTCGCCTGCATGTTTCTTTACATCTTCATCGGAGAACGGATAATTCTCCGCAACTCTCTCCCATACATCCGAATGAAACACCCCGCCGATATCGAGCGCGAGACATTTAATGCCTTCAGGTGTCGCCGTATCGTCGGCCTCTTTGGAATATTTCCTGTTACGCAACGTCGCCAGCCCCGCATAAGCCGCGGCGGAGACCGCATGTATGCTTTCATCAACCACATCAAAATGCCTTTTCGGCATCGTGGCTTCATACGCTTCCCATCCGGTGCAGACGGCAAAGGCAAGGGCGGCGGACACGATCGGGCGGCTCTTCACAGGATAATTAAATAAATCGCATAGAGTGCGCTGCGCGAGATCGATCGTCATCCCCAGACAAGCCGCATCCGCCATATTGGATAAATGATGACGCGCGAATTGCGGAAAAATGAATTGTCCGTGATCTTTGAAATCACGAATATATTGCCCGGCAAAAAGAATAGGTGCCCCAAGAAACAGATAGAGCTTCATGTCCTGGTCTTTTAATTTTGCTAAATCTTTCTCGTTCATATCTGTGCAGCCCCTATACGCATTAAAATCCGCGCCACAATATGTTAATACTTATGTAAATGCAAACTTTTTAGCGTCATCCCGAGCGAAGCCGAGGGATCTCATCTTGGGATAGATGCGATGTCTCCGCTTCGGTCGACATGACAATAGATGAAACAATAAAACCCATATCGTTCTCATATGTTCCAGTTCCGTTCCAAATACCGCGCCGCACAAACTAATGCATTGGCGGCAATGGTTAAAATCGTGTATTCCATGCGCAAGTTTCAGCAATTGGAGATAAAACACTGTGTCCACAGCCAGTAAGAATACCAAAAAACCCGCCCTGAAAACCCTGTCAAATACCGAGGCCAACCCAACCCCTGAAGAGATGAAAAAACTCTACCGGGAGATGCTCCTGATCCGCCGTTTCGAAGAGAAGGCCGGGCAGCTTTACGGGATGGGCCTGATCGGCGGTTTCTGTCACCTCTATATCGGTCAGGAAGCGGTCGTCACCGGCATCCAGTCCGTTCAGGAAAAACAGGACACTGTTGTCACGACTTATCGCGATCACGCGCACATGCTCGCGATCGGCATGGACCCGAAAGGCATCATGGCCGAGCTCACGGGACGTATCGGCGGTTACAGCCACGGCAAAGGCGGATCGATGCATATGTTCTCCCGCGAAAAAGGTTTCTATGGCGGCCACGGTATCGTCGGTGCCTCGACATCTATCGGCACAGGTCTGGCCTTCACGCATAAATACAAAAAAGACGGCGGCGTTGCTGTTTCCTATATGGGCGATGGTGCCGCGAACCAGGGACAGGTTTATGAATGCTTTAACATGGCAAAACTCTGGAACCTGCCGGTGTTATACGTCATTGAAAACAACCAGTATGCGATGGGGACATCGACCAAACGCCACTCTGCCGGTGAATTCTGGAAGCGCGGCGACGGCTTCGACATTCCGGGCGAACAGGTTGACGGCATGGATGTCCTGACCGTTCAGGCCGCCGCACGCCAGGCGCTCGATTACGTGCGCTCCGGCAACGGCCCGTATATTCTCGAAGTGAAAACATATCGCTACCGCGGCCACTCGATGTCCGATCCTGCAAAATACCGCACGAAGGAAGAAGTCGAGGATTACAAGACTCATCACGATCCGATCGAACGTCTGAAAGGCAAGATGCTAAAGAACGGCATCACCGAAGACGATCTGAAACCGATTGAAAAAGACGTGAAAGAAGTCGTCGCCGAAGCCGCCAGCTTCGCCCAAGAATCCCCCGAACCAAATCCGTCCGAGCTCTGGACAGATGTTCTCGTTCCATTTGAGGTTACACAATAATGTCAGTACAAGTTTTAATGCCCGCGCTTTCCCCGACGATGACCGAAGGCAATCTTGCCCGCTGGATCAAGAAGGAAGGCGACAAAGTCAAAGCCGGTGATGTGATCGCCGAGATTGAAACCGACAAGGCGACGATGGAAGTCGAAGCTGTTGATGAAGGTATTCTTGGCAAGATCCTTGTTTCCGAAGGCACTCAGGGTGTCGCTGTCAACACGCCGATCGCGCTTCTGATCGAAGAAGGTGAAACGGTGAATGATAACGAGATTCCCTCACCTCAATCCTCTCCCGAAGGGAGAGGAGGCAAGGCTGCATCTGAACCCTCTCCCGCTGGGAGAGGGCTGGGTGAGGGAGCCTCTCAGCCACTCGGAAAGAACGTCGAAAATCGCGACATTCTTTACATGCAAGGTGAGGTCGTGGAACCGCCAGTATTCGACGAAGCCAAATTCATGGCATCGACACAAACCCAGACAGTCCGCGAAGCTTTACGCGATGCGATGGCTGAAGAAATGCGCACTGACAAAGACGTATATCTGATGGGCGAGGAAGTCGCCGAATATCAGGGCGCGTATAAAGTCACGCAAAACCTGTTGCAGGAATTCGGACCTGACCGCGTCATCGACACGCCGATCACCGAACACGGCTTCGCCGGCCTTGCTGTCGGTTCCGCCATGTCCGGCCTGAAACCGATTGTCGAATTTATGACCTTCAACTTCGCGATGCAGGCGATCGACCATATTATCAACTCTGCCGCCAAAACTTTATATATGGCTGGCGGTCAGCTTGGTTCTCCGATCGTGTTCCGTGGACCGAACGGTTCGGCCTCACGTGTCGCTGCCCAGCACTCGCAATGTTACGCGAGTTGGTATGCTCACGTTCCGGGCTTGAAAGTCGTATCTCCATGGTCTGCTGCCGATGCCAAGGGCCTCCTGAAAGCCGCAATCCGCGATCCGAACCCGGTCATCGTTTTAGAAAACGAACTTATGTACGGACAATCTTTCGAAGTCCCGACCGATGAAAACTATGTCATCCCGATCGGTCGCGCGAAAATCGAAAAAGAAGGCACAGACGTTACAATCGTCGCGTTCTCGATCATGGTCGGCCGAGCTCTGGAAGCCGCGAAGAAACTGGAAGAAGAGGGCATCAATGCCGAAGTCATCAACCTGCGCACGATCCGCCCGCTCGATCGCTGGACCATCATTGAATCGGTGAAGAAAACAAACCGCATCGTTACCTGCGAAGAAGGCTGGGGTTATGCCGGTATCGGTTCCGAAATCGCCTCCGTCGTCAACGAACATGCGTTCGATTATCTCGACGCACCAGTCATGCGTGTTTCTGCGAAAGACGTACCACTGCCGTACGCTGCGAATTTGGAAAAACTCGCCGTGCCGCAGGTGGATGACATCGTCGCTGCCGCTAAAAAAGTTTGCTACAAATAAGGGATCGGGAAAATGCCAGTTAATGTTTTAATGCCAGCTCTTTCCCCGACGATGACCGAAGGCACGCTTGCCAAATGGCTCAAAAAGGAAGGCGACAAAGTCAAAGCCGGCGATGTGATCGCCGAAATCGAAACCGACAAGGCAACGATGGAAGTCGAAGCCGTCGATGAAGGCAAGATCGGCAAGATTTTAATTCAGGCCGGCACGACGAATGTCGCGGTGAATACGCCAATCGCTGTTCTTCTCGAAGAAGGTGAATCCGTGGGCGATATCAAGCCAGCAGCAAACAATAACCCTGCTCCAAAAGCCGCAGAAATAGTTGAGAAAAAGGCCCTCGCCCCTACGGGGAGAGGGTTGGGTGAGGGGGCAACTCAAGCACACGGCTCCCGCATCTTCGCCACCCCTCTCGCACGCCGCATCGCCGAACAAAAAGGCATTAACCTGTCATCCGTCCAGGGTTCCGGCCCGCACGGCCGCATCGTCAAACATGATGTCGAGAACGCAAAAGCGGGCGCAGCTCCACAAAAAACTTCCGCGCCGTCTGCCGATGCGAAAACCTTGTCCAATGCTTACGGCATGAAATACAAGGAAATCCCGAACAACAATATCAAAAAGATCGTTGCGAAACGTCTTCTGGAATCCAAAACCACCGTTCCGCATTTTTATCTCAGCATCGATTGCAATCTGACCAATCTGATGGCAGCGCGCGCCGAGCTGAACAAGCAGGGCAAGGACGCATATAAACTCTCCGTCAACGACTTCGTGATCAAGGCTTCCGCGATGGCGCTCAAAGCCTATCCGGCGGCAAACGTCTCATGGACCGATGATGCCGTTCTCCAATATGAGAACGCTGATATCTCTGTAGCGGTCGCAACCCCGAACGGGTTGATCACGCCAATCATCAAGGCAGCTGAAACCAAGGGCCTGAAAGACATTTCAAATGAAATGAAAGACCTGGCGAAACGTGCCCGCGACGGGAAGCTGAAGCCCGAAGAATTCCAGGGAGGCACGTTCTCCGTGTCAAACCTCGGTATGTTCGGCATTACCAACTTCCAGGCAATCATAAACCCGCCGCAGGCCTGTATTCTCGCTGTCGGCGCTGGAATTGAAAAAGCCATCGTCGTCGATGGCAAGGTTGAAATCGCCACCGTAATGACCTGCACGCTTTCTGTCGATCACCGCTGCGTCGATGGCGCAGTCGGTGCGGAATATCTGCAGATTTTCAAAAACTACATTGAAAACCCTGTGAGCATGCTGGTTTAACTTAAAACCACAGAGGCACAGAGGAAGCAGAGCTTATGGTGAAATTAACGATCGATGAGATAACTCCGATTTCAGGAAAAATCATCGACGCTGCAATAGAGGTACACAAATATCTGGGTCCCGGCCTTTTGGAGAAGAGTTATGAAACAGCCCTATGTTATGAACTTGAACAGCGGGGATTAAGTTTTGAAAGACAAAAAAGATTTAAATTGAATTACAAATCGATCGAGCTGGATAGTGAATTTAGGCTGGATTTATTAGTAGAAGATAACGTCATTGTTGAGCTTAAATGTTGCGATAAATTATTGCCCATTCATGAGGCTCAATTGATGACTTATTTAAAAATTGTAGATAGAAGAGTAGGCCTTTTACTGAATTTCAATATGCCTTTATTGAAGGACGGAATTAAAAGAATTGCTCTGTGACCTCCTCTAACTCTGTGCCTCTGTGGTGAAAAAAATGTCTGATAATAATTTCGATTTAGTAGTCTTGGGCGCAGGTCCTGGTGGTTATGTCGCGGCGATACGTGGCGCGCAGCTTGGCATGAAAGTCGCCGTGATTGAAGCCAATCACCTCGGCGGCATCTGTCTCAACTGGGGATGCATCCCGACGAAGGCCCTGCTGCGCTCGGCTGAAATTTTTCATTACATGCAGCATGCCGATCAATATGGCCTCTCGAACGAGAAACCGTCTTTCGATATCAAGAAAATAGTCGAGAGGTCGCGCGGCGTGGCGAAACAACTCTCCGGCGGTGTCGGCCACCTGCTCAAGAAGAACAAAGTCACCGTCATCGACGGCTATGGCCGTTTGCAGGGCGGCGGCAAAATTGAGGTCGAGCTTAAAGACAAATCGAAACAAACCGTCACTGGCAAGAACATCATTATCGCGACCGGCGCGAGAGCGCGCCAGTTCCCGGGGTTGGAAGCCGACGGCAAACTCGTCTGGTCTTATCGCGAAGCGATGGTTCCGACCGATATGCCGAAATCATTGCTCGTCATCGGCTCCGGCGCGATCGGTATCGAATTCGCCAGCTTCTACCGCAATCTCGGCGCGGAAGTCACCGTTGTCGAAGTAATGGACCGTATCCTGCCTGCGGAAGACGCTGAAATCTCCGCGCTCGCGCGCAAGGCTTTTGAAAAACAAGGCATGAAAATCATCACCGGCACCAAAGTCGCAAAACTGGACAAGGGTGCGAACAATGTGACCGCTCATGTCGAAGTAGGTGGCAAGGTTGAGAAGATCGTGGTCGATCGCGTGATCGCGGCTGTCGGCATCTCGGCGAATATCGAAGATATCGGTCTCAAAAACACCAAAATCAAAACTGATCGCGGCGTGATTGTCGTCGATCAATGGCTGAAAACCGATGAGCCGAATGTCTATGCGATCGGCGATTGCGTGCCGGGTCCATGGCTTGCGCACAAAGCTTCACATGAAGGCGTTATCTGTGTCGAGAAAATCGCAGGTGTCAAAGACGTTCACCCGCTCGACCGTTCGGGCATTCCGGGTTGTACCTATTCCATGCCGCAGGTCGCCAGCATCGGCCTCACCGAAGCAAAAGCGAAAGAGCAGGGGCTTGATATCAAAGTCGGCCGCTTCCCGTTCATGGGCAATGGCAAGGCGATCGCTCTCGGCGAACCCGAAGGCCTCGTGAAAACTATTTTTGATGCCAAGACGGGCGCGCTTCTCGGCGCGCACATGATCGGCGCGGAAGTGACCGAACTCATTCAAGGCTACGCCGTCGGCAAAACACTCGAGACCACGGAAGCGGAGCTGATGCACACAATATTCCCGCATCCGACATTGTCGGAAATGATGCATGAAAGCGTCCTCAACGCCTACGGCAAGACGATACATTTTTAGATGAACGACTGGGGGAACAATAGCGAGATTCTAACGGCCATAACATCAGCGTTCACGTTGCTGTTGACCGCCGTCGTCGGTTATACCGCCTACATAATCGCCATGAGACAATCACATCAGGACAAAAGGGCGGCGCTTGAGAAAATATATTCGCTCTATTTTTCCACCATGCTGGCCATTAATGACGAAGGCAAGTTTTCGCGCACGGCAACCGGGAATATCATCACGACCATTGCACTCGCCAAAATTCATAATGAAGAAAAGATCGAGCAGGAACTGCGTAATCTCCTGAAAGCCATACAGGAAGCCAAGAAACTAATCAAAGACGGCAATTTCAGGACCGTCTATAAGGAAGCGGGCTTTTCAGACCGCGCAAAAGGGATTAACGTACTCTTTCAAAACCGGTTGAAGGAAATAAGCTGATGCTCCCAGGATTCCGCTTTCGCAAATCGTTTACGTTGCTGCCAGGCATCAAGATCAATCTCTCGAAGTCGGGTGTCAGCACCTCCGTCGGCAAGAAGGGCGCGACAGTGAACCTGTCATCAAAGGGCACGACCGGCTCGGTCGGCGTTCCGGGCACGGGCATGAGCTACCGCAAGCAGCTCGCCAAAGGCGGCAAGGGCTATTACGGTTTTCTGGCCGTCATGCTGGTTTTCTATGTGATCTATCTTTTCCATACCGGCCAGCTCAATAAATACCTGCCCCAGCAACAGCCGTCGGCCATCCCCGAACAGCTCAGAGACGCGCCCCAGGATAATTCATCAAACCCGTACAAGACCCCGCCCAGACACCGCAGCAGGCATGTGAACCATTCAGGGCATTAAACGCGCCAAATTTGACATATTGGACATATATTATTATTGTCCCTTATCAAATTTAAGTTCAATGAGGCCCCAATGAGTACCCCTATCAAAGCATTCGTCCTGATCACCAAAGAAGGCAATCCTGAACCGGTAACGGAATTTCGTCTGGCCAACGCCGACATCCCGTACGAAGCCTATTCGATGCTGAAAACCACATGCGGCCTGAAAGATGTTGGCAATGAGCCGATAGGTGAAAATACATTGACGGTCGGCAAGCGCATGGACGGCATTCGCGGCGGATTGATGGAATTCTTTAACAAAGATGCCAGCCTCGCACCGGCGCTTCTTTATGTCGATGCCAACCTTGATCCATGGACAGGCCAGTTGGACGCAGCAGGTCTCGCGCGCCGCTACGAACGCGAAGGCCGCCGTGTGCGCGTATCAGCCATTCAGGATATTACCACGAAACTAGCACCGCATCTCGTCCAGCCTTCATAAGGGAGTTTGATCATGGCCGCCAAGGATAAGGATTTATCTGCTGCCGATGCATTCAACGATGTCACCGAAGACGATATCCTGTCGCCGGAAGATTTCGAAAGAGTGCAGGCGCTAAGCGCGATTGAAAGACATCCAATACCGCATGTCGCAGAGCATCTTAAAAAACACGACCTCGCGGTACAGCTCTTCGGTCCGAAATTTACGCACGATCTGTAGAGACATTTCATGCGTCTGTCGATTTCATGCCGGCACCATAAAAAAAGCGGACGATTAAGTCCGCTTTTTTTCTTTCATCTATACTTGGCGAAGGA
>JBEHYB010000024.1:0-26651 GCA_048498395.1 Pseudomonadota bacterium | reverse complement strand
GTGAAACCGAATTGCTCGAGATACAGTCCGGCGACAAGCGCATTGGGCTGGTAATCCTCGACCAGCAGGACGCAGAAATTATCGTTGCTATTGGCAACGCTCTTCGTCTCGACAGGCTTGCTGCGCGCGGCCTTGCGTATTTTCTGGACAGGAACCGTCTTCGCGTCAAGCTTGAGCGGCAGATAGACCGTAAAGACCGCGCCATTGCCGGGGAAGCTCTCGACGCTGATATTGCCACCCATCATTTCAACCAGCGTCTTGGTAATCGTGAGGCCAAGCCCCGTACCGCCATATTTGCGGTTGATGCTGGAATCGGCCTGGGTGAATTTCTCGAAAATAGTGCCGAGCTTGTCCTGCGCGATGCCGATACCCGTGTCTTCGACGGATATATAGAGGTCTTCAGTCTCGGTCGCAGAATTCTCGAAACACTGAACTTTGAGCGTGATGCTACCGCGCTCGGTGAATTTGACGGCATTACCGCAGAGATTGGTGAGGATCTGGCGGATACGTGTCGGATCGCCGAGGAATTCCTTGTCCTGAACGCCGGCGAGATCGGTTTTGAAGACCAGGCCTTTTTCACGCGCTTTTACCGACATGATGGTGACGATCTCTTCGACAAGCGCCGCCAGATTGAAGGAAATGATTTCGAGTCCGTAATTCTCGGTTTCGATTTTTGAAATATCCAGCAGGTCGTTGATGATCGAGAGCAGGGATTCCGCGCTCAGTTGTAATGTCTTGATAAACTCGCCCTGCTTGGGCGTAAGCGGCGATGATTTTGAAAGAATGTCAGACAGGCCGATGACGACGTTCATTGGCGTGCGGATTTCATGGCTCATATTGGCCAGGAATTCGCTTTTCGCCAGGTTGGCCGCCTTGGCGTTATCGCGCTCGACCTGAAGCTCGCGCGAATTTTCCTGGAACGCGATCAGCGAGCTCATCAGCTTGCCAATTTCATCGTCATAATTTTTGCGCTCCGGCACGTCGACGCGCTCGCCCTTCGTGGCCTTATATAAAGTATCGGCCATGAAATTAACCGGATAGATAACGCGGTGCATGATCAGCTTCCATGAATAGAAACTCACCACGAGCACCAGCGTAAAGAGAACGAGACTGACCGCGATCGCTTCCTCGGCATCGCTTTTCAGGTCTTCGACATATTCGCGATTCACTTTCAGGACTGAATCGTTCATGCCGTGCAGGGATGAAACGGCCTGCGATGCCATATCGAGCCAGGCCTCGATCGTAATCGGATAGACCGCTCCCTTTTGCGTCGGGCGTGAAGCGTAGAAAAGCCCCTTCATACGGTCGAACGTCGCGAAATAATGGTTCTCTGCTTCGTCCATCGACGGTGCGATCTTGCGGCCCCAGCCGTTCGTGGCCAGCGATCCGTGCGCCAGTTCCCATCCATATTGGATGCGCCCACGCCAGTTGAGGAGAAGCTCCTGGTCTTCCTGGGTCAGCTGCTTGTTCTCGGCAATAAATTTGCCGAGCAATGCGTATTCGCGCCCCGCATATTCGGTGACACCCCAGATAAGATGCGTGAAACGCATCTGCCGGGCGGCGTTCGAGTTCATGATCAGCAGCGGCTTGTTATAAATTTCAATCAGCCTGTCGACCTTGCTGATCAGGTCGGTATCCGCATCGAAAAACTGGTCCGGGAGCAAAAGCTCGTCTTTTTTGGATTTATTCAGCATCGAGGCCGTATGCAGCATCAACGCCGTATCGAGATTTTTACGAAGCCCCTGCAAAGTCTCGCGGCTTCTCTTCAGTTCGTCGATGGGGATCAATAGATCCGGGCGATCGGACTGTTCGAGCGCCGCGAGCGCGTCATCCAGATTCGCATCGGCGTTTTTGCGGCTCCATAAGAGTTCCTGCATGATATTGCCCGCGACATTGGGCGGCGCGTACAGCACGGACACCGCCGTACCTCTTTCCGATGACAGAAACTTTTCAGTATCATAGAGAAGATTGCTGACGGTCAGCGCCTTGCTCAAGGCGACAGCGCTACGATGCGCAACCCATGAATTATAGAGGTTGACACCGACCAGCAAGGCTATAGAAAAATTCAAAATGCCGATAATGGCAAACAGGGTCGTCCGGATGGAGAAATTAAAGTTTCTCATGGTGTCACTCTATTACTTACGCGAATTACATCCCTCACTATAATCCCGCCAGCGTGGAATGAATAACAAATTAGACGGACTCCTTAATATTTATTTTCGGAAAACGCATTTTCTCCGGGAACTTTTTTAAATGTCGTGAATTTTTATGTGATGCGCCCCGTTCCGCGTTAAGATTTGACGGGCCAGTTCTTCACGCGCCGTATTGGATGTGCGCACCCACAGGGGTATGCCGCCGCTTCTGATCTGCTCATTAACGGAAAGAGCGAAATGGTCGGCGAGCAGCTTCGTCAGCACGACACCAAGCGCCGCCCCAAGCGCGCCGCCAAGTGCTGCCGCGCTGATGATTGTCGGCACCGTCGCGGCTCCCGCAGCCAAGGCAATGGCAATCGCCCCGATATAGGCGCAACTGCTGATAAGGACACCCGCGCCGATGACTTTCTCTTCAGAACGTACGGGTGCTTCACGCGGCACATTTGGAGCCTCCTCGACATATTCCGAGTCGACAACCGGCGTTCCGAAACGCGAAATAAGTTCGGATTTTTCGCCGAGAACGCTTAAGGAATCACGCGGAAAATCCGTCGCTTCAAGGTCCTTGATCGCTTTTTGCATATGTTCCATATCTTCAAAAAGTCCGACTGCTTCGCGCATGATACACCTCTTTTATGATTGGCCTCTATTATCTACTGGACGCTGCCTGCCGGAGTCGGCACATCGGTTCCGGGAGAAGTCGTCTTATCGGTTGTCGTCGTTGTTTCCTGTGTTGTGGCGCTTGCCGATGTGTCGGCAGGCTCAGCCGGCGCGACTGACGGGTCGGTCGTTACGGATGAGGACTGGTCAGGGCTCGAAGTTGTCGCATCCGTTGTCGCTGGTGCGGGTGCCGACTCTGTCTCTGCCGTGGCTGGCGGGGTCGCCGTATCGGCTGGCGATGGCGCGGTTTCAGTCGTGGTGGTGGTCGTTGTCGAATCCGTGCTGGTGACGGCTGTCGGCTCGGTGGAGACGAGCTTATCCTTGTTGGCGTTGTTCCAGACAACAGCCGCGACAATTAAGACAATGACAACAATGGCCCCTATTGCGAAATAGGCCGTGCCGCTGTTCTGTGTCTTGAGTTGGTTGCCCTTATCATCCATTTGATCACCTTTTTGTCCATAAATTACCCTGTACCAACGCCATCCCCGCGAAAAAGTTCGCAGGGATGGCGTTAATTTATGCCCTTATCAGCTCAGCATCATCGCAACTGCGATACCGAAACCTGCCATAATGATGCCGAACAGGGTAATGCCGAGCAGGAGGAACAGCCCGTCATGGCTCAGGAGCCCGATGACCGAAAGCATGATGACGACCGCGGGCGCGTAATTGAAGAACGGCAGCGGCAGCAGGATCAGGAACGCCAGGATGAAAAACATCGTGCCATAGAAACGATAGGTCCTGACATCGCTCAATAGCTGAAGACGCGGCTGGGTCAACAGATCGAGCTTGTAAAGAAGCGGAAAGATCTTATCGCCGATAACGGCCAGTTTGCGCGCCGATACCTGACGCTCGGCGACAGTTTTTGGCAGCCATGGAATCTCGCGGCCGCTGATCAGTTGCAGCGACAAAAGACAGACCATGCCGCTCGTGAATTCCGCAATACCGAACTGGCTCAGGAACGGAATCAGATTCGGCGAAATCAGGATGAAAATGAGAACCAGAAACGAATCCGGTCCGAAACGGCGAATGATGCTCGACAATGCGATATTTTCGGTTCCGGAAAAAATATTTTCAATTGTAAGAAGCGTATTCTTCATGTCCGGTTATTGATCTCCGTATTAAAAAATGTTCCTGGAATACAAGCAGCCGTTTAGTGCGCGCGGATATCGACCCGGGAAATATTGCCGAACTGTTTCTCGACATGGCGCTGGATATCCTGAAGATCGACGAGCAGATCGAAATATTTATCTTCGTCGGTTTCGTCCTGCGTCATATCGATATCCGTTTCCAGCACCAGGACCTGGTCGCCATTGAGATCGGATTCGAGATTTTGCTTGATATAGGCGGATGTTACATGCGGATGCGTGATGTGAAGGACGTGTGAAGGGGCAAGCATTTAAAATCTCCTCGTTCTGTTTGATTGTCCTCCCAACTAACCTCAAGCCGGTTACAGGACCATTTCGAACAAGTTTCGGATTGGAAAAATTTTGTATCGCCTCTGTATCAGTTGGTTTTCATATCCGCGGATGGAACCTTCCCTATCCGGCCCCGTTTGTTCGCAAATCCATTTTTTAAGGAGATTAAGATGAAAAATTATTTCGATAAGAAGACGAAAAAGATGCTGCTGGCCGGTGCCACGGTTTTGACATTCATTGCGCTGCCAGCCATCGCGGACACGGTCACGAAACAGACCACAGTGACCCAGAAAGAGCTGCCCGACACTTATAAAGTGGATTTCGCGTCGCTCGACCTGAACCATGACGGAATCCTCTCCCGCAGCGAAGTCGGCCGCAAACTCTTTTATATCTTTGACTCGGACGGCAATGAAGTGATCGACAATATCGAGTTCAACAAGCCGAAAGTCCTCACCGTCATCCCGCTGCAGAAAAACGAGCTGACCATGATCGACTTTAACGATGACGGCGTTCCCGATGTCACCAAACAGACATCCGAGGAATTTTCGAACCTCTCGATGCTCAACCGTTTTGACAAGGATAATAACGGCCTCTCGGCCGCTGAATTTATCGGCGTTCCTTTCCTGAAACTCGATACCGACCATAGCAAGGTGATCGAGATCGCGGAATGGCGCGATGCGTATATCAAGAGCACGACACCGCTCAGCGCCAAGCAGTACCGCTATAACAAGTAAACAGGCCCATCTTCGAAAAACCGCCCCGGACAGATCGGGGCGGTTTTTTTGGGAACATATTCTTGTCCACAGCGTTGGAAGACAGAGTTCAGACATCTCTTCTTATCTATCGTCTTCTACTTTCTCCCCTGTCTCCCTTTCACTGGCCTTCGGGCCAGTTTTTTTATGCGAGCGTCCCCACCCCCGTCATACCGGTCCCCGCCTGCGCGGGGATAAACTCCAGCCGGTATCCAGATGCTTCGTTCCAACTGGATGCCGTTTTTCAACGGCATGACAAAAAAAACAAAGATCCGAAGAAGTCAAATAACCTCTTCGGATCTCCGCGTAAGAAATGTCTGTCTAAGATGGGATATTTATTTAGGTGGCACGGCGTTCTGTACGGACTCGCCGGCATGTTCAATATCGCGACCGGCTCCGTTGACCGTGTTTTCACAGGCGGCAAGACCTGTGACCGAAATGGCGAGTAATGCGAGCATGAAATATCTGGTGTTCATTTTAATTTCCTTTCTAAAATATCAATTACAAAAACAGAAAAATCTAATTGTCGGTTCCACGGTTGTTTAATTTTTCCGCCGCCATCATCCCGGCAAGCCCGGCCAGGAGAACGGCGACCAACGGATGATCCTTAACGGGAGCCGCCAGTTCCTCGACGATCTGCGCAACCGGGGTCAGCCGGTCCTCGACCTCTTCTTTCACCTTTGTAATAAGCCCTTTCTTATGCCGTGAAAAACATGATGCGACATAAACAATTACGCCCATCAGGAATGTGACGGCAGAGGTGATCAGCCAGGATTGCGGCACGCCGTAGATCGGAGCCGTATAGGTTTGCAGGGCGAGCAGCAGGAAGATCAGCACCATCAGCGCCAAAATGGCGGAAAGGGCCAGAAGGCCCATTCCTGTCAGATTGAAAGTAAAACCATGCCCGCCTGCTTTCTTCGTCATGAATTCCAGCAGGATCTGCTGGATCAGGGGCAAATACGCCAGCACGGAAATTATCTCCGGCTCATAAACAGTGCGAGAACGGCACCGGCAAGAAAAGCGATTCCGACGCTTTGATTTGGCTTGTCGTAGATATATTGCTGGACCTTGTCGAGCTCTTCCGTACCATCTTTTTTCAAATTGTCGATTTTATCCTGAAGCTCGATTGTCGCTTCCTCGATTTTTTTCATGCCTTCCGATTGAACCGTGCGGCCGAGTTCGATCACATCAGCCTTCAGCGCATAAATATCTTTTTTGATATTATCTATCGAACCTGTTGGATTTTTTACTGTTTTTTTGTTGGTGTTTACAGCCGTCATTGAAATCTCCTTAACCGATATATGGAGAACCAATGCCGAGCTCAAAAAATAGTTCCTTTTGCCAGCGGTAATAGGCTTTTAAGGATTTTTTTTGATTTGGCCGCAAAACATATAGCCGATTCCGCGGATTGTTTTGATAATCCGGGGATTGGAAGGATTATCATCAAATTTTTTGCGAATGCGACCTATCTGGATATCCACCGCGCGATCATAACCGTCAAAACTCGCCTCGCGGGTCAGGTCGAAAAGCTGCTCGCGGCTTAAAACCCGGTTCGGAGCCGTAATCAAAGCTTCGAGCAAACGGAATTCACCGGAGGTCAGATCCATCGCCGCGCCGCTCGCATCGAATACCTGGTACTGGGAACGGTCGAGTATCCAGTCTTCGAAATGAATCCTGTCTTCCTGCGGCCCTTCAACCTTCTCGCCCTTTATATCTTCCTCCGGGCTGCGGCGCAGCGCCGCCTTGATACGCGCTGATAACTCGCGCATTTCAAAGGGTTTCGTGATGTAGTCGTCCGCGCCAAGCTCAAGCCCGACGACTTTATCCGTCGTGTCTTCCTTGCCGCTCACGACAATGATCGGGGCCTTGGAAATCGCCTTCAGGCGCGGAATCATGGAAAAACCGTCCGTATCGGGCAGGCCGAGATCGAGAAGAATGACATGGCATGGAGCCTTGTCCTGCAGATTCATCGCATCCGCGCCCGTATGCGCTGGATACACGCTGTATCCATCATTCTCGAGATAGGTTTTTACAACGAAGGACAGCGCCTCATCGTCATCTATGACAAGTATTTTCTTATTTGGCATGGCTATGGGTAATATATAAATTGAATGTTACAGGATTGATACAAAATTTTTCGGAACTGAAACTAGGCTGACATTCCAAGCTTACAAGCGCTTCCTATCCTTTAGTTAGACCAAAACTACTAATGGAAAAGGAGCTATAAGCTATGATTACTTCGAAAGACATTCTGGGAAATACGAAGGCTTTAACTCTTTTTGCCCTTAAACTTACAAAAGGCAATAGAGGAGAAGCTGAAGACCTGCTGCACAATACGATCGTACGTGCGCTGGAGAAACAGCACCTGTTTGAAACAGGCACCAATTTCTTCAAATGGGCTTCAAAAATCATGTTCAATATTTTCGCCACCCAGTACCGCCATCATGTGCGTTACGATACCCAGTTCGATCCTGAGCCATACCTGCTCTCTGAAGCGGTGGAACCGTCGCAGGAAACTCTCACCGACTGGCACAAGGTTGAAAAAACAATGGTCGAGCTGCCGGCTCATCACCGCGAGATCATCACAATGATCTGCATCAACGGCCTGTCCTATCAGGAGGCGGCTGATGAACTGCATATCGAAATGGGCACTGTGCGCTCGCGCCTGTCCCGCGCCAAAGAAAACCTGCAGGATCTTATGAAACACTGCACAGTGGCGAACAGCCACACGCTGAACCAGAAAATGGCGGCGTAACAGCCTTTCTCCCCGAAATGATAAAAGCCCCGAAAGGGGCTTTTATTATATCCGCCGTTTGCGCGCGCTTTATGCCGCGTGCTTGTTGTTATTCAGCAGCGTCGACATTTTTTCAAACAGCGAATGTTTCGACAGCGGTTTGGCGAGGTAATCGTCAAAACCTGCATTCAGGCATTTATCTTTATCTTCCGAGAACGCATGCGCTGTCATCGCGATAATGGGGACATGCCCCCGTGCCTCTTCTTTCTCGGCATTCCTGATATGGCGAACGGCTGAGATCCCGTCCATTTCCGGCATCTGGATATCCATCAGGATCAGCCTGTATTTATTATCGGACCATAATTTTACGCCTTCGAGCCCCGTGCGGCCGAGATCGTATTTCACGCCCATTTCGCCGAGGATATGCGTGATGAACGCGATATTGCCTTCATAGTCTTCGACGATCAGGACTTTCTCATCGTCTCTCAGGAACAGGTTCTGCGGCTCGTCTTCGACTTTCTGCGCCGGCTTCGACCGCAGCGCTACATTCGTCAATTTGATCATCGGCAGATAGACGGTAAACGTCGATCCCATGCCGACGCGCGAGGAGGCATAGATATTCCCGCCCATTAATTGCGCAAGATGTCTGGCGATTGGCAGGCCGAGCCCGGTGCCACCGTATTTGCGCGAGATCGACGCGTCGGCCTGACGGAAAGAATCGAAAATAAATGGCAACTGCTCTTCCTCGATGCCGATGCCGGTGTCGATAACCTCGACCTGGAGCAATTCCTTCTGATTGGATACGATCGGCACCGCGCGGACCTTGATCGATCCCTCGTTGGTGAATTTGACAGCGTTTCCGATCAGATTGACGAGAATCTGGCGCAAACGGGTCTTGTCGCCGAGTATCTTGATTCCTGAAAGGCCCTGGTAATCCGTTTCGAATTTCAGGTTTTTCTCGAGCGCTTTCACGGAAACGACGGAGATCAGGTCGTCGAAGAACTGGACAAGATCGATCTCCTTTTCCTCGAGCACCACCTTGCCGCTTTCGATCTTTGAAAAATCCAGAATGTCGCTGATCAGGTCGCGAAGGCTGACCGAGCTCGCATTGAGCGCACTTAAGAGTTTTTGCGTCTTGTCATCGAATTTATCCTTCTGCATGGTCAGGATTTCCGAGACCCCGGTAATCGCCGTCAACGGCGTGCGGATCTCGTGGCTCATATGGGCCAGAAAATCGCTCTTGGCGCTGTTCGCTTTCTCCGCCTCTTCAACAGAGCGGGCAAGCTGAAGCTCGTACTCCTTGAGCTTCGTTACGTCCGTATGAACGCCGATCAGTTTTACCGGATCGCCGAATTCATTAAAGATGGCGCGGCCACGTGAATGGATCCACACCCAATAGCCGTCTTTATGCCGCCACCGGAAAAAGGCCGAATGTTCGGGGATTTCGCCGCGCAGATGTTTGTGAAGATGCTGCCAGAAACCTTCGCGGTCTTCCGGATGCATAAGCTGTTCGAGCGTCTCCGGAGAGGCTTTCAGCTCCTCGTCTTCATAACCGATCATTTCCTTGAGGCGCGGCGACCAATAAATCCCCTGCTCCTGCAATTTCCATTCAAAGATACCGTCCTTGGTCGCCTGCACGGATTGCGCCTGCTTCTCCTTGAGTTCCTCGAATTTGCGCATCGTCTCCGCTTCGCGGTTCTGCGCGAGCAGCATGTAGTAGTTCATATACATCAGCACGGCGAAGGCCGCGAAAGACCCGACGACGACAGCGACGTAGAAATTGCTGTTCAGCGCGATCAGGTTATCAAGGCGGCTTTTAAAAATATTGTCTTCAGTGTCTACGAATTCATCGATATCGACGATCAGCTGACGCTGCAGGCGCAGAATGCCCGACGTGTCTTTGATGTCCTTATATGTCTCGCTCTGCAGACTATCGTTCAAACTTAAGAATGTGCTCTGGATCTGCAGCGCCTTGGCATTGCGCTCGCTGTCGCTTGCCGTGATTGAAAGAATATTGGACATCAGCTCTGTCGCCGCGTCCTTGCTCTGCCCGTACTGGTCCATATATTCGGGATTGCGGGTGATCAGGAATCTTTTTTGTTCGGACAGGCCCTGGAAGACGAGTCCTTTAAATCTCGACACGTCCTTTAAAAGCTGGTGGCTTTGCTTCGCGAGGTCGCCGCGCGCATGGGATTCATGGAATTTGCCGTAAGAGAAAAGCCCGATCACCGCGACAAACAGTCCGGCAATCACCAGAAAAATAAGATAATTCTTTTTAAAATCCTTCATCGTCGGACGATTTTATATCAACACAAAAGAAAAGGGAGCTATTTTTGCTCCCTTTTGTAAAATCCGTTTAAAATCAGACTCTTCCCCTGCGTACAAGTCCCATAATGCCCGCGACGGCAAACATGACCAGGAAGACGAGAAAGAGTATTTTCGCAAAATACACAGATGTCGCCATGACACCACCGAAGCCGAGCACGCCGGCTATCAATGCCAGGACCAGAAATGCGATTGCCCATTGTAACATGCTGTTTTCTCCTTACTTACAAAGTATCTATAATAAAATAACCAACGAACGGACCGATACAACGTTCCCTATCTTAACATCCCGCGCAGCCTTGCCTTGGCTTTCTGGATAGCCTCGGCACGCTTGTCCGGACGCGCACCATCGATCTCCTCGACGAGCATTGCCTCAAGGACCAGGTATTTCTGAACCGGTGTCAGAAACTCATCATTTAAAATTTCATCCGGCCTTGAATAATTATCCTTAAAAGGCCGGTCGGAATTAAAAAGTCTCAGTGGCATTTCAGTCCCTGCGTCCCAACTCTTTAGGCTGCGATATTATACGCATCGGTAGCGGTGAGCGCCGACCGGACGGTCTGGGCCTGCTCGTCATTAACGGGCTTGACCGCAAGCACGATGTCACCCTGTTTGACCGCTTCTTCATATTGCTTGGCTTCATGCTCGGGAATGCCCGCGCCGATCAGACCGCCAAGCAGGCCGCCTGTCGCCATCCCGGCACCCATGCCGGCCGCCGCCGAGACAAGCCAGCCCGAGATAATGATACCGGCTGAAGGCACGGCAAGCGCGCCCGCGGATAAAACAGCCGCCAGAACCGCGCCGACAAGGCCGCCCGCAATACCACCGGCCACGATTCCTTCCTCGGATTTATTTTCCTTCTCGATGTGGAAAAGCCCATGTGTATCGTCCGATACGATCATGCTGACCTGCTCTTCCGTCACGCCCATATTCTCGAGCGAATGCAGCGCCTGTTCGGCTGCAGGGCGGTTTTTAAAACTTGCTGTAATGACCTTGCTCATTTTCATCTCCATTTTCCAACTTATCAATAATACCAACGCGGGCCGCAGAACTTCGTTCCGGGACCTCCCCCGGTTGCAATCCGTATTTTTATGAGTGAAACACAAATATATAGAGCAGAATGATAATCGGGATCGGCACGCCGATCAGCCACAGTAAAATACCCTTCATTGAATGATCCTCTCAAAATAAACGTCAAACACGCCCAACAAATCTTTTGACCTCGCTAAAGTTCCGTCCTGAAACAATGTGATACAGGAATGTTACCAAATTCACAGGAACGCTCCGGATAACCATTGGTTAGGTCTATCTCATGAGCTGATAAAAGAATTTACAAAGGAGATTTGGATATGAAGAATTTCAAAGTCATCACCGTCCTGTCGGTTTGCGCATTAATGGCAGGCTGCGGCTATTCGAAAACTGACCGCGCCCTAAGCGGCGGCGCGATCGGTGCGGGTGTCGGCGCTGCGGGTACGGCGCTGGCAGGCGGCAGCCCCTGGGCCGGTGCCGCAATCGGTGGCGCGGCCGGCGCAATCACGGGTGCAGTGACCGATCCGAATAAAGTTAACCTCGATAGATAAACCAAGTTTCAAGCACCAGCTTGAAGAGTCCCGGGTCTTCGCGACCCGGGATTTTTATTGGCGCTAAAAAAGTTCGGCGAAGAATTCATTGTAATCGGCATCGAGATGGAATTTCAGGCGGACGATATATTCGGCTGAAATCTTATTCTGGCCGCGCTCGTATTTGTAAAGCTGCTGGTAGCTGATGCCCATCAGGTGCGCGAGTTCGCGCCGCGATACTCCCGCCCTCGCCCTTAACGCGGCGATATTTTCCCCTATGGCTTTATTGATATAGGCATCTGCATTTTCTAAATTGGAAATCATGCGTTCACTATTTTCTATTTTAGAAAATTTGGCAATTTCTTTTTTATCTTTTTGGAAAGTACGCCTATCCTGAAGCGCATGGACGACAAATGGTTGAACCTGCAGTTTAAAAATTTCCCGGATAAATCGAAGAGCGATCTCTCACAGCTTTTAGGCATTCAGCCTTCTGGCATAAGCAAAATGCTGGCTGGCACGCGCCAGATCAAAGCAAAAGAATATCTTCTCATGCGAAAATTTTTTGACATGCCCGGTTCCGGAGCGGCCATTGAAAAAAGAAAATCAAACATACAATCGTATGAAAATCTGAAAGCCGCGGATGGCAGTATACAGGCATGGACAGGCACGCCGTCGCGTTACAAAGTCGTGGAAGTCACCGATTCCAACCTGATGCCGGATTTTTTACCGGGCGAACGCGTGCTGATCGATACGAGTGAAAATAATGCCCTGCGCTCCGGGTTATTCGCCATGCAGGACAGCGGGCGTTTTACCATCCGCATTCTTGAAATATCCGGTACCAAACTTAAAATTTCCGGCATTGCCAAGGAATCCAACCGTAAAACGGTTCCAGCCAGCACGGTTCAGATTATCGGGCGCGTCGTCGCCAAACTAAACTGGATCTAGGTTTTCTGTTGAAATGATATTTTCCGGCGCGGTCGTGGCCTGGAAAAAAGGCTGCATGAAATTCTTGTCCTTCTTGCCGTAGACAAGATTTTTTCCGGCCATGTCGAGAACCATGCCCCCGGCGCTGCGCAGGATCGCATCGCCCGCCGCCGTGTCCCATTCCGAAATTTCGCGCAGGCAAAGATAGTAATCCGCCTTTGCCGCCGCCAGCATGCAGAATTTGATCGAGCTCACGCGCTTGAGAACCTTGGCGACCTTGAACTGCTCCATCAATGCGTCGCGCTTGGGTGTCGCTCCGGCATAATTGCTCGTCACAACCGTAAGCCCCTCACGCTTTGGCGTGCGCACCTTCATCTTTTTCTCGATGCCGGTTTCCTCAAGCCAGCGCGTCGCGGTATCGGGACCGCAGCCGGAATATAATTCCCCCAGCACCGGCGCATAGATAACGCCCAGCACCGGCTCTCCGTTCCTGATAAGCGCGATATTAATGGTATAGTCCGCATTACCCTCGATAAAGCCGCGCGTGCCGTCGATCGGATCGACAAGCCAGAAATATTCCGCGCCAGATATATCAGGATGGGTTTCGTCTTCTTCGCTGATCAACGGTACTGACGGCGCAATCTCTTTAAGTCCAGCGCGAATGATTTTATCCGCCGCATGATCGGCGAGCGTTACCGGCGAACCGTCCGCCTTGCTCTCGAAATCCCTCGCCCCGCTTTCATCATAATATTCGAGCGTGGCCTCTCCCGCCTCCATCGCCAGACGTTTCACCTGGTTGCAGAGCGCGGGAAGATATTGAAGGATTTTATCGGTCATTTATGAGACGCTGCGCAGTTTGACGGATTGGTCCGGCTTGATGTCGGAACGGCCGATCGAAACATAATGGAATCCGCGCGCTTTCATTTCCGGCAATTTGTAGATATTGCGCAGATCGATCAGGCGCGGCGTTGCCATGATCTGTTCGATACGGTCGAACGGCAGGGCGCGGAATTCGTTCCATTCGGTCAGGATGACGATCGCGTCGGCACCGTCCGCGACCGATACGCTGTCTTCGCACCAGTTTACATTCGTGAAGGATTTCTTCGCATGCTCCATTGCGATCGGATCGAAGGCCGAGATGATCGCCCCGGCTTTCTGCAGAAGCGGAATGACAACGAGTGACGGCGCATCGCGGATATCGTCGGTATTCGGCTTGAACGCGATTCCGAGAATACCGATTTTCTTGCCTTTGACATCGCCGCCGCAGGCTTTGATGATCTTGGCCGCCATCGCTTCCTGACGTTTTTTGTTGGAGACAACAACCGCTTCGACGATGGTTTGCGGCGTATCGTACATCTGGCCGATCTGCTGCAGGGCCAGCGTATCTTTCGGGAAACAGGAACCGCCGTAACCGGGGCCCGCGTGCAGGAACTTGCCGCCGATACGGCCGTCAAGACCCATGGCGCGGGAGAGATCCTGGACATTCGCACCCGTTTTCTCGCAGAGATTTGCCATCTCGTTGATGAAGGTGATTTTCGTCGCAAGAAAAGCGTTGCTTGCGTATTTAATGAGTTCGGATGTCTCAGGTGTCGTAACGACCATTGGCGTTTCATTAAGATAAAGCGGGCGATAGAGATTGCGCATCACTTCGGTCGCCTGTTCGGAATCCGTTCCGATAACGACGCGGTCGGGGCGCATAAAGTCGCCGATCGCAGCACCCTCGCGCAGGAATTCAGGGTTCGAGCAGACATCGAATTCGGCATCCGGTTTTACGCGGCGGATGATCTCGGCGACCTTGCGCGCCGTGCCGACAGGCACGGTCGATTTTGTGACGATGACCGTATATTTCTCGATATGTTTCGCGATCTCTTCTGCCGCCGCGAACACATATTTCATATCGGCATGGCCGTCTTCGGGACGCGGCGGCGTACCGACGGCGATAAACACCGCGTCCGCGCCTTTCATGGCTTCGGCAAGATCGGTTGTGAAGCTCAGGCGTTTCGCTTTAACCTGCTTGGCGATCAACTCGTCGAGGCCCGGCTCATAAATAGGCACACCGCCATTCTTCAGCATATCGATTTTTGCCGCGTCCTTGTCGACGCATACCACTTCGATTCCGAATTCCGCGAAACATGTCCCCGAGACAAGTCCGACATAGCCAGTTCCTACAACGCCAATGCGCATCATTTTAGCACCTCTTAATATGCCCGATTTCGGCGCAAGCTAGCGGATTTCCGTGCAATTTGGAAGATTTTTAATAATTACCCGTTTGCCTAAATCGCATTAAAATTATAAGGTCATGGCGTTTAAGTTTAATTTCAAAGGATCCCTGATTATGGCCGGCAAAGACAAAACCCCACCAGCACCACTGAACGAGAACCAATTCCCTCTTTTTTACAAGAATCCAACGCCCCTAGATGCCAAGCGCCACGCCAAGCTCGGCATGAAAAAGAATTTCGGTCTGGCTTTTACCAAGGATATCAACGCGGTTCCGATCAACCTGATCGAAATGCCGCAAGTCTGCCATTTCTACCCGATCGCCTTCTCCCCGGACGCGAACGCCACCCCGGTCGCCATCCTGGGCCTACGCGATAATGAAAATCTGTTTTTGAGCGACAAGAACGAATGGGTGTCGGATTCCTATATCCCGGCCTATATCCGCCGCTACCCTTTCATTTTCTCCGAAATTCCGGACAGCGACCAGCTGACACTGTGCGTGGATTACGACGACAAGACCGTTGAAGAAGGCGGCGACCAGCTGTTCTTCGACAAGGACGGCGAACCGTCAACCCTCGCCAAGAACGCGCTTGAGTTCTGCAAGTCCTATCACGCCGCCGCACGCCAGACCGTTGAGTTCTCGAAAGCCCTGCAGGACAGCGGCCTTCTCGTGACACGCCAGGCGGAAATCACAGTACCGTCAGGCCGCAAGATCAATTTCTCCGGTTTCCGCGTCATCGACGAACAGAAACTTGCTGAACTTGACGACAAAACCTTCATGGAATGGCGCAAAAGAGGCTGGCTGCCCTTCATTTACGCCCACCTGTTCTCTGGAATCCAGTGGCAGGGCCTGACACGCCTCCTCAACGAGCGTATCAAAACCAAAGAAGCGGCGTAATTTTCTTCTAATATAAATGCATTCACAGAGTTTTTCGGTCTTTTGACCGAAAAACTTGATAGCATTCTGTTGCATGTGCTAGGTGTCTGAAATTCCATTTATAAAAATCAAGCCACAAGAGGGGTTTCGCATGGCAAAGATCGGGGCACAAAAAGCCGCAAATATGACTGGTGTAACTAAGGCTACTATTCAGCGCGCCATGAAAACAGGCCGTCTGTCTTATGAAGTCGATGAGAACGGCCAAAAGCTGATCGAGACTTCCGAACTTGAACGCGTATTCCCTATCAAGGCCGACACATCGAACAGCTCGGAAGCGCTGATCAAGGCCGAACTGCAAAAAGCCACCGACATGCTTGAGATGGAGCGTATGAAAATGCGCCTGCGCATGCTGGAAGACCAGCTGCACCTGACGCAGCAACAGCTCGAAGATACGAAAGAGCAACGCGATCAATGGCTCAAACAGGCGCAACAGGTCCTGATCACCAGCCAGCACTCGCAAAAAGCTGCTGAAGAACTGAAACAAGAACTCAAAGACCGCGACCGCCGCGAAAAAGAGATCCGCCAGAAGCAGATGGAAATGCGCATGAAAAAACTTCAGGCGCAGAACCAGAACGAACAGGCGGCAGCCCAGCCGTCCGGCATCTGGAACAAGCTCTTCAAAAAAGCATAATAGACTCCAGATAAAATCAGAATTGATCCCCGCCCGGCCCTTAGAGCTGGCGGGGATTTTCTTTTGTCGTCCCCTCTTTCATCAGGCATAATAGAGGCATGAAATTCTTCTCGCTCCTGTGCGTTCTCGCTCTTTTTGCCGGTGTCTCAATGCCGGCGTACGCCCAGTCAGCGCCCCAGTCTGCGATGGATTTCCTCGATAAACGCGAGAAATCCCCTCAACCAACGCCACAGCAGATAGATGAAAGTTTTGCCGTTTACGACGCGTGCCAGGGGTCGGATATGGTCAGGAAATATTATAACTGCGAATGTGTCGGCTCGACTTTTCTGCAAATGCGTGCGTTGCGCCCGAATGACAAACAATCCGATCTTATCGTCGACGCGCGCAAGAAATGCGCGAACACGGTCGATGTCGCGGGTGCCGCCTATAACAACTGTCTTGAATGGGCGACGACGGTACGCTCCGATTACGAAAGCTACTGTACCTGCTATGCCAATACCTTCGCCAAAAATTTCTCCCAACATCCAAGCGATTCAATTCGCGGACGGACGATGATGATGACTTCGGCACTTGGGGAATGTTCGACAGGCCACGAGATCGACGAGAAAAGATCGCGCTGGAACCTTCTCGAACTCCTGAAAAAACAGGGCGTTTACGATACGCTGTTCCCGGCCGCTAAAACAAATGAGCCGCCGAAGCGATAGACATGCCGCCGCTGACCGTGTCGGCAAGACCCGGGCTCTGCGTCAGTATATGCGTCATGAAGAACTCGGTGCGCGCTTTCTTGCGGCGGGCGAAATCCTCGCCCATCTGGTCGGCAACCAGCGTCGAGCGCGCGAGCATGATCCCCGCCGCCGTCAGTCCGAACAGCTTCAGGTAAGGCACGGCGATCGCCGCGAGCGCGTCAAGATCCGACGCTTTTGATACGATCAGTTTCGTAGCTTCCTCAAGCTTGCTCAGCGAAGTCCACAGCGCCTCGTTCTTGTAGGCGAAGATCTGCTGGCGTGACTGCGCCATCCAGCCGAAGGCCGCAGCGCCGCTGTCCCTTAAAATTTTTCTGAAAATCAGGTCGTTCGACTGGATGCCGTTCGTGCCTTCATAGATCGGCAGGATGCGCGCGTCGCGGTAGTATTGTGCCACGCCGGTCTCCTCGATGAAGCCCATGCCGCCATGCACCTGCACGGCTGTCGATGTCACCTCGCACGCCATATCCGTGCTCCAGGCCTTGACGACCGGTGTCAGCAGATCGACCGCGAATTGCGCGGTTTTATCGCCTGCCCGGGCGAGATCGAGATACTGCGCCGCCTCATACGCCAGCGCGCGTCCGGCTTCAACTTGAGAAGCCATGGACAAAAGCATACGTCTGATATCTGGATGTTCGATAATAGCCGCCGTGTCGCCGCCGGTTAAGGGCTTGCCCTGCTTGCGATCCTTGGCGTAGGCAATGGCTGCCTGTAATGCGCGCTCGGCAATTGCGACACCCTGCAGCCCGACCGAGAGGCGCGCATTGTTCATCATCGTGAACATGCATTTCAGCCCTTCGTTTTCTTTGCCGAGCAGGTAACCTGTCGCGCCGCCATTATCGCCGAACGACATCGTGCAGGTCGGCGAGCCGTGAATGCCTAACTTATGTTCAAGCGAAACGCATTTCAGGTCGTTGCGTTTCGTATAATTTCCCGCTCCGTCATCCAGAAATTTCGGCACGAGGAACAGGGAAATGCCTTTCGTGCCTTCCGGCGCGTCGGGAAGCCTCGCAAGAACCAGATGCACGATATTGCCTGTAAAATCATGCTCTCCGTAGGTAATGAATATCTTCTGTCCTGATATACGATACGTACCGTCATCGTTTGGGATGGCCTTAGATCGCAAAAGCGCGAGGTCCGAACCGGCCTGCGGCTCGGTCAGATTCATCGTCCCTGTCCATTCGCCGGAAATCAGTTTCGCGAGATAAGTTTTTTTCTGCTCGTCGGTGCCCCATGTGTGGATCGCATCGACCGCGCCCTGGTTAAGCAGCGGGCAAAGACCGAAGGCCATATTTGCCGACTGCCACATTTCCTGTACCGGGAAAGACATCAGCCACGGCAGGCCCTGCCCGCCGAAATCCGGATCGAACGGAACCGCGTTCCATCCACCGTCGCAATATTGTTTATAGGCCGCCTTGAAGCCCGGCGAGGTGGTGACCACGCCGTCGCTGACTTTCGCCGCCGTTTTATCTCCGGCCACATTAAGCGGAGCCAGCACATCGGAAGCCAGTTTTCCGGCCTCGCCGAGGATAGCCTCGACCATTCCCGCATCCAGATCGTCCCGCCCGAGCTTCGAGAGCTTGGTCACATGGGTGAGGAGAAAATTCATATCTTCGATCGGCGGGATATAATCAGGCATGGGAGAGGTCCTTAAGAGGTTAAGTCGCTGATTTTATTAGGATAACACAAAATTCCTTAAAAGAATCCCCTATTTGGAGCGCCAGTTCAAGCACTTTGGCACGAAGCTTGCGATTATCTCCGTACACAAGAAAGACGGTTAGGTGAATTCTCTATGAATTACGGGCTTAAAACAGCTGATACCAATAATTTACAGGCACTGGCTAATCGCGCCGGGGCAAAAATTACCGGTGCCATTCAGCAAGCCAGTGCAAAAACCGGCGTTGGTTTTTCGTATCTCCTGCAACAAGCCAATGTCGAGAGCAGCTTCAAGACAGATGCCAAGGCAAAAAGCAGCTCAGCCACCGGCCTCTACCAATTCATCGACAAGACATGGTTGTCCATGGTCAAGGAGCACGGCGCGGAATACGGGCTCGGCTCCTATGCGAAACAGATTTCCGATAACGGAACCGTTGCCAATAAATCCGTCCGCAACAAGATTTTATCCTTACGCAAAGACCCGGCTATCGCCTCCGCGATGGCGGCTGAATATGCCTCCGACAATAAAGACTATCTTGAGAACAACACGGAAGCGCGCGTCGGTTCGACCGAACTTTACATGGCGCATTTCATGGGCCCGGGTGGTGCTGCGAAATTCCTGAACAAACTGCAGAACAATCCGAACGCGAGCGGCGTGGCCGCATTTCCTAAAGAAGCCTGCTCGAACTCCGCCGTGTTTTATAACGAAGACGGATCGGCGCGCACGCTCTCACAAATCTATGCTTTCTTCGACAATAAATTCCAGGGCGGCACGGATACGGGCGCGACTTCCTATGCCGCCAATTCGACCGATAACGCCATGGTGTCCTATGCGTCCGCGACCACACCGACAAACGCATCTGGCCGCGCGAATATCTTTGACGAGGCGACAGGCACCTGGTTCTCGACTTCCAATCCTAAAGACGTGAAATGGGCTTCGATGGCTCCGCGCCAGAACGGCACAATCGCCGGCCTCCAGAGCGCGATGGCGAATCCTGTCGATGTCATGCAGATCATGCAGATCTCCTCCTTCGACGACGAACGCAGCAATTATAATTCTTAATTAGGTCATGTCGACCGAAGCGGAGACATCTCATCTTGCAACAGGTGAGATCCCTCGGCTTCGCTCGGGATGACAAAAAAGAAAAAACCCCGCCATCCTCCACCCCGTCATCCCGGCGCAGGCCGGGATCCATGCGATATTCGGATAGGTCCAATGGATCCCGTTTTTCAACGGGATGACGAATAAGGTTACATATCTGAAAATGATTAATGGCTCTCCGCCGCGCGTCTCAATCGGTCGTTAATGGCGATGCCGATACCGCTATCAGGGATATTCATCACGGCGATTCTTGAATGTCCTGCGCGGTCGAGAATTTTCAGATAAGAAAACAAATTCGCCGCCGCCTCAAACAGGTCACCATTATCGCTCAGATTCTTAAATGAATCTTTCGGCAAGTCCTTGGCGAAACCGCCGCCTTTGATCCCCATGAATTTGACCGACCCGAAGGCCAGCAGGGCCTCGCCCGGCTCAACATCGACGGCATTGAGGCGAATAGGGATCGACGGCGCGTAATGGCGCAGAAGCTGCCCCGGCGATTTCGGCGCGTGGGTTTTGGTGTCGAATTCATAAGCGACGGGTTGTTCGAGCACGCTCTCGATATCTTCCGCCGTCACCGCGCCCGGGCGCAGGATGACGGGGTGCGCACCGCTTAAATCCAGCACCGTCGATTCAAGCCCGAATTTCGCCGGACCACCTGCGAGGATAAAATCAACAGCGCTTCCGAGACTTTCACTCACATGATGCGGCGAAGTCGGCGAGAGCTGGCCGGATGTATTCGCGCTCGGGGCCGCGATCGGCACACCGCTTTTCTCGATCAATTGCAATGCCGTCGCATGCGCCGGTACACGCACGGCAATCGTCGGCAATCCGGCCGTGACCAGTTCGCTGATTTTTGAATCGTCGCGGCGCGGCAGGATGAATGTCAGCGGACCTGGCCAGAATTTATCGGCGAGCGCCAGCGCCCGCTCATCAAAGATCGCATGTTCGGACAACATCTCGACATTGTGACCGTGCGAGATAATCGGGTTGAAACTCGGGCGGCCTTTCGCCGCAAAAATTTTTGCGACCGCCTGCCCGTCGAGCGCATTCGCACCGAGCCCGTAAACCGTCTCGGTCGGGAACGCGACAAGAGAGCCGTCGCGTATCAATGCGGCGGCTTCCGCGATGGCGATTTCGGTGGCGGGCAGAATGCGTGTCATGCGCCCATACATAAAGATATTATTGAAAAAGAAAAGCCTTTCTCTTATGTTGGGGACCATGAGCGGCAAAATAATCACCATAGCCCAGCATAAAGGCGGCGCAGGCAAAACCACGCTGTCGACACAGCTCGCCGCCACACTATCCCAGTCCGGCGAAAAAGTTCTTATTCTCGATCTCGACCCGCAGGGTTCATCGACCGAATGGTTTCACGCCCGCGAGAAAACGCTCGGCACCAGAAACAAGGTCGCTCATGCCCAATTGCAGGGCTGGCGCCTGATGCGCGACCTGAAAAATTTCACACATGAATATGATTACGTGATCATCGACACGCCGCCGCATGCCGACAGCGAAAGCAGCGTCTCTATCCGCAATGCCGATCTGGTACTGATCCCGATCCAGCCATCGCCGCTCGACATATGGGCCAGCGCACCGACGCTGAAACTGGTTCTTGAAGAGAAACGCAACCTGATGATCGTGCTCAACCGCGTGCCGAGCAAATCCAAACTCAACACGACGATCATGGACAAGTTAGAGGGAATGGGCATTCCCGTGTCACGCCAGGCTTTGGGCAACCGCGTTTCCTTTGCCGCCTCCATCATGGCCGGGCTCGGCGTTGTCGAATATGATCCAAAGAGCACCGCGGCAGATGAAATGCGTTCGCTGGTCAAAGAGATCAAAAAACAGAAATCGATATCGCGGTCATTAGCCGCTTAACCCTATTCCGTCATACCGGCGAAGGCCGGTATCCAGATAGTCCGTTCCATCTGGATGCCGTTTTTCAACGGCATGACGATCAATGTTTTATTTCCGATGCAATACGCCGCCAGTTGTCGGCACCTTCACGCCGGTCGTCGTCGGCAGACTCAAGGGCAGGCCGCGCAAATTCCTCACCGCCAGATAGGCAAAGCCTTCGGCCTCGATCGCGTCGCCGTTATAACCGATATCGTTGATGGTCCTGACCGGCGCGTTCATTTCCTTTGAAATAAGCTCCATCAGAAAAGCGTTATGCCGCCCGCCGCCGCATACATACCATTCATGCGCAGGCTTTGGGAAATGCTTACTGGCAGCGCAGATCGTCGAAGCGGTAAACTGCGCCAATGTCGCCATCGCGTCTTCCGGCTTCATATCCCATACGCCGGATACATCCCACACATTCATGTCGGCGTTGACATGCGTCTTGCCCTTCTCCGGCAAAAAGCCACGATCGAGAGATTTCGGCGGAGCTTTTTTCAGGTAAGGATGCGCGAGCCATTTCTCAACCATTTCCAAATTCGCGCGGCCTGATTTCGCCTTCGCACCACCCTCGTCAAACATGCCGCCGAAATTGTGCTTCATGAAATCATCCATCAGCGCATTGCCGGGGCCTGTGTCGAAAGCGAGGATATTATTCTCTTCCTCGCCAATCCATGTCACATTGGCGACACCGCCGATATTTAGAAACACGCTCGGCAATTTCACATTCTTCGCGCGCGCCAGCGCCTGATGGTAAAGCGGGATCAGCGGCGCACCCTCGCCACCTGATTTGACATCATTGGTGCGGAAATCATTGACGACATCGATGCCTGTCTCTTTTGCAAGCAGCGCGCCGTCGCCAAGCTGCCATGTGAAACCCTCTTTCGGTTTGTGCGTGATCGTCTGGCCGTGAAACCCGATAACGTCGATTGTCTCCGATGAAAGCTTTTCGCGGGTCAGAAATTCATTAACAGCAGCCGCCTGACGCAGGGTGATTTCTTCTTCAACGGCCAGCAATCCGGCATCGGGCCCGGTTTTGCCGAAACAGGCCCTGATACGGTCTTTCAGGCTTTCCGGATAGGCGACGTAATGGCTGGGGCCCGTATGGACGGCGCTTTGCCCGTCCGTATCGATCATCGCCACGTCAATCCCGTCCAAAGACGTACCCGACATAAGCCCTATAGCCTTATATACTCTTGTTTGCATCACAATATCTTGTCATCCTGAGCGAAGCGAAGGATCCGATATGAGCGGCAATTATTACGTTTATATAATCACCAACCCACACAGCCGTGTCCTTTATACAGGAGTAACCAATGATTTGGAACGGCGGGTTTCCGAACATCGCCTGAAATCAGGGTCTAAATTCACGTCCAAATATAATGTGACGAAACTCGTCTATTATGAGCACGGATTTGACGTTAATGCCGCAATTATAAGGGAAAAACAGATCAAAGGCTGGTTGCGTAAAAAGAAAATTGCCCTTATAGAAAGTATGAACCCTGAGTGGGAAGATTTAGCGAAGTAACTCCTGTCATCCTGAGCGTATGCGAAGGATCTTGTTGAAGCTTCACCTGGATTCTTCGCTTCGCTCAGAATGACAACATGGTTGATTGAAATGACTGCTACTTACAAATCGGATTTTCTCAATATTCTTGCCGAACGCGGCTTTATCCATCAGGGCAGCGACCTTGCGGGTCTTGATAAGAAACTGACCGAAGGTGTCCAGAGCGCCTATGTCGGCTTCGATGCCACGGCAAAATCCCTCCATATCGGGAATCTGACCGGGATCATGATGCTCAAATGGTTTCAGGAATGCGGCCATAAACCGATCACCCTGATGGGCGGCGGCACGTCGAAAGTCGGCGATCCTTCCTTCAAGGATCAGACCCGCAATCTCATGACGGACGAGATCATCAACGAGAATATCGAGAATATCCGCGCGACCTGTTTCAACCAGTTCCTTCGTTACGGTTCCGGCAAAACGGACGCGAAGATGGTCAATAACGATGACTGGCTGTCGAAACTTCACTACCTTTCCTTCCTGCGCGATTACGGTCGCTACTTCACCGTCAACCGCATGATTTCTTTCGACAGCGTGAAGACACGTCTCGAACGCGAAAGCCCGCTGACGCTGCTTGAGTTCAATTACATGGTCATGCAGGGCTACGACTTCCTTGCGATCTACCGCGAACATGGCACGATCCTGCAGATGGGCGGCTCGGATCAGTGGGGCAACATCATCAACGGTGTCGATCTCGCGCATAAGTCTGATCAGGTGCAATTATTCGCGCTCACGGCCCCATTGCTACTCAACAGCGCGGGCGAGAAAATGGGCAAGACCGTCGGCGGTGCCGTCTGGCTCAACAAAAACATGCTCTCGGCCTATGATTACTGGCAATATTTCCGCAATGTCGATGATGCGGATGTCGGCAATCTGCTCGCGCGTTTCACGATGCTGCCGATGGACGAAGTCAAACGCCTCTCGGCCTTAAAAGGCGCTGAAGTCAACGAAGCGAAGAAGATACTGGCGCATGAAGCGACGAAACTTTGCCATGGCGAAGCAGCGGCGCTTGAAGCCGCTGAGACGGCAAAGAAAGTTTTTGAGCAAGGCGGTATGGGTGGAGATTTGCCCAAACATTCGATCGATTTCATTCCGACTTTCGCAGAACTTTTTGTTAATGCAAAACTCGCTGCATCTAAAGGGGAAGCGCGCCGCTTGATAGAGCAAGGCGGGGCTCGTATTAATGATCAGGTGATTAATGATCCCCAAGCATCAGCTACCGATTTTGCTGATAAGGGTTTTGTAAAAGTATCCGCGGGCAAGAAAAATCACGCCATGGTTGAAATTAAAACTCATTCCAAATAATCAAATGTCATCCCGGCGCAGGCCGGGATCCATACGATGGGCTGTGATTAAAACCCCATTGTCATCCTGAGCGCACGCGAAGGATCCTGGTGACGCTGGTAAAAGATTCTTCGCTTCGCTCAGAATGACAGACGAGTCCTTAATTCAACTTCCGCGCAGGCTTCGGCGCGGCAGCCTTCGGCTCGCTCGGCGCTTCATCGGCACCTGAATTCAATCCGCCTTCGAACAGGATCGAGCGCAAAAAGCCCGGTGCCAACACGGATAGCGGGTTCACGATAACGCGCGGATTGGCGGACGGCCCCTTCATCGAATAGGTGGCGGCGATAATGCCGCCGTTCTTGCCGCCCGTGAGCAGCTGTCCGACAATCGGGATCGAACTGACGATCTTGTTGATCTGGGAGATCGGCACGAAAGTCCCGCTGATATCAACCGTGTCATTGCTCTGGTTGACAATACCGCCAAAGGTCAGGCCGACCGAACCGCCGCTCGTCGCGCCGCTATAAAGATTGATAATCCGGCCTTCCTTGCTTTGCTTCCACACGAAATCCGAGCGCAATTTTGCGAATGAAATACCATCATTGGCGAGAAGCTCCGGCAGTCCGGTAATGCTGAACGCGCCGATCAGCTGCGCAAGCGCAGGAGCCTTGACGACTTTGAAATCGGTGATGACAGCCGCACCTTTGATATCGTTGATCTGGCCGCCGGCGATTTGATAACCGGAGACAGCGAGCGTGCCGCCGCGCATATTCTTGTAAGTCCCGAGCGCATTAAGCGCGGCACCCGCATCATTTGAATCCATGCGCAGATTCATGACACCTTTATTACTCGGCGCGAGCTTCAGCGAGAAATCGCTATTGCCAGCGCCAACTTTCGACTTGAGATCGAGCGCCTTGATATTGCCGTCGGCGGCAACCAGCGCGTGCATGATCGGAGATTTCAGGACCTCATCCGCCTCGTCGCCCATACGCATGGAATTTGTCGTCACCGAAATATCGACATCCCGCTGACGGGCCGGCGCAGAGGACGCAGGCGCATCCGCCGCTGCGCTTCCGTTCACGAAACTGCGCGCATCAATGGACGCACCTTTCGCGATGACTTTAAGAAGGGACGCATTCTGCTCGACCTTCAGCGAGAGATCGTTCGCATCACCAAGCTTGAGACTATCAAAGCTTGCGGTCGTCACATCGTTTTCCTTGCCGACTTTGCCGAAGGTCAGCTGACCGTTCGTCGCTTTGTCCTTGCCGATCTCGACATTCAGGTCTTTGATCTTCTCGATGACATCATGATTCATCAGGATCGTCGCCGTGGCGCTGCCCGGGACTCCCTCTTTCTTCAGGTAATTGAGCGGCGTGACAAAGGTGCGGCTCGGGGTCAGGTCAGCCTTGACGTTCATCACAGTCGCGCCGTCGGCTTTTTGCTGATAGGCAACATCGACAGGCAGCTTGCCGCTGATATATTCGCCCAGATTTATACCGAATTTCGCGCGCAGCGCTTCATCCGTGACGAGCTTCGCCTTGATATCGCTGGCATAAGGCGCAGTCGATGGATCGATATATTCCGAATAGGTGAAATCAAGCGGCGTACCGCTCAGCGCCGCATTCCCCGAAATCGTGAAGGCCCCCTTCTCGACTTTGAGCGTCAAGGGGCCACCGGTGACATCCATGCCGCGGACAAGGCCCGGCAGTTTCGTATTTGTCAGCGTCGCATCAACGACGGCGATGACCTGATCGGCGGGCAGATCGGCCAGCGCCGGGAACGTCACCGTCACATGGATATCACCTTCGCCCTCGATCTTGGACTTATCGACATTGATGCGGTCGCCGAGGCTGATCGGCTCGAGCGAGATATATTTGAAGGCGGTCGCGAGCGGCCCCGTCAGATCGACCTTGACCTCGACCTCGCCGACCTCGTCCGCACCGGCCGAAAGCTTGGTGACGACAACCGAGCCGCCATGGATATCCATGTTATCGAGCTTCGCCTTGTCGATCGTGATGGTGAGCGTATCGTTCTCGATCACCGCATGGCCGTTGCCTTCGGTAAGCGCATCACCGACAATCTGCACAACACGCAGCGCTTCGGCCCTT
>JBEHYB010000023.1:0-26670 GCA_048498395.1 Pseudomonadota bacterium | reverse complement strand
GTCATCACGTCCTGCAATTTCCAGTTCGGCATTTCGATCTTGTCGGCATGCAGCATGGCATAACCGTCCCCGGTTTCCTGCCGCAGCCACAGACCTTCGTCGAAGATCGCGACGGTCGAGCGGTCGCTATCAAGATAGGTGCTCTCAAGCGCGCTGTATTTGCCGTAGAAGATCGCCCCGATCGGGTTGATGATAAAGGCGACGATCAACCCGACGACTGCGGCAACGCCGGCAATCGGGGCAAGAAACTGCCAGACCGAAATGCCCGCCGAGCGCAGCACCACCAGCTCCTGGCGGCGCGACAGCTGCCAGAATGTGAAAAGCGCCGCGAACAGGACGATAAAGGGAAAAATCGTCTGCCCGATCTCGGGCAGTTTCAGAAAGCACATCTGGACGATAAGGCTCAGTGGAATATTTTGAAAATGCGACGCACGGCGCAGCAATTCCACAAGATCGAGCAGGTAAATCAGCCCGAGAAGGATCGCCGCCATGCCTAAAAGATTAAGCGCAAAGGACGAAATCAGATAGATCGAGAGGGTACGCGGAATACGGATCATGGTTGTACGGCCTCGTTTCCATCAGGCGCGTTGGGGTCCGGCCTGATATGCGCCGCCGTCGTGTAACCGAGAGACATCATAAAGATCAGCCCGGTCAGCAATGGCCCGATCGCCACCAGGAACATCAGCGGGATCCCGATAAATGAATGTTTGGCGAGGCTATAGACGCTCAGGAAAAGGATCTGCAAAAGAACCATGATGCAGATTGCTGCAAGAATTCGCTTGCTCTGGCCCCGGCGGTCGACAGGCCCGAGCAACAGGAAACACAGCGCGATAACGGTAAAAGACGGCACCATCAGCGGCGTGGCGAGGCGCTTGTAAAGCTCGAGCATAAACTCGCGGTGGCTGCCGCGATCGCGTTCATCCGCCGCATCCGGGTGCAGCAATTCCGATGTCGTGCGCTCTTCCGGCTCCTGCCAGCGATCGCGCACGGGGCCCGCCTGATCCGGCAGGTCGATCGTGTACTGGTCGAAATTCAGTCGCTTGAGGATTTTCTCGCGGCGGTCGAAATCCTGCCGCGCGCCATCATAGACGATGACCTGCTGGCCCGTATCTGTCGATACCAGCACGCCGCGCTTGGCAATAATGGTGGACGGGGTCTGCGTCGCCTTGCGCCCGTCGTAAATCACCAGACCCATCAGGTCGCCGTTGCTCGCGCGTTCGCGCAGGTAAACCATCAGCCCCTTGCCGGCCTGGTTGAAAATCCCTTCGCGGAATAGCAGCGTCGACATCTGCGCTTTTAAATAAACGCGCTCTTTCTGCATGGTCGCGGTCGAAATCGGCGACAGCCACGAAACGCAGAAGAACATGAAAATGGTAAAGAAAGCGGCGAGCATGAGCGCAGGTCTAGCCAGACGAAACGGCGAAAACCCCAGCGCGCGCAAAACGACAAGCTCGCTCTCGATCGTCAGCCGGTTATAAACGAACAGCACCGAGGCCATCAGCCCGATCGGGATGATAATTTCAAAAAAGCGTGGCAGGGCGAGCATGGTCAACGCCCAGAAAGACCAGGCTGAAGCGCCGGAATTCATGATCAGCTCAAGAAACCGCAGGCTTTGGGTCAAAAGCACCAGCGCGCTTAAAACCAGCGTCACGAAGATACTGGCGATAAAGAGATTCCGGAAAACGTAGCGATCGACAATGGGCATACGGCCTCGACCATATCCCAAGGACCCGGCCGAGTAAAATTCAACTTGGTCTTTTGGAATAAAAAGATTTGGGTTCGTCATATCGCCTGTGCTTAAATGCGCTTCCAGGTTTATCTGAAAAAGAGAGTTTTATGGCCCCCAAACCAGCAATCGAATTTATCAAGTCCACCAAGTCCAAAGTCGATACGGCGATTATCGGGCTTTTTTCGGACAAGAAACTGACTGAATCCGCGAAAATCATCGATCAGGTGCTGGGCGGCATTATCGAACACCAGCTCAAGACGCACAAAAATTTCAAGGCCGCAGAAGGCCAGACCCTGACGATTGCCCTGCCGCCGCGCTCTTCTTACCTGCGCGTGATCGTCCTCGGCCTCGGCGACAAGACCAAACTTGATATCACCAAGGCTGAAATCACCGGCGGCCGCCTGCTCGGTGCGCTTAATGCGCAAGGCTCTGAAAGCGCCGTCTTCCTCAATGCCGAGGAACTCGAAGTCGCGAAATTCGACCTGCTGAACCACCTGTTATTCGGCTTCCGCCTCGGCAGCTATGAATTCGAGAAATACAAAACCAAATCCGACAAGGCCGAAGCAAAGCTCAAGACGCTCTCCATTCTCGGCAGCGACGGCAAGTCAGGCGCGAAGGATTTCGCGGAATTCGAAGCGCTGGCGCAATCGGTTTTCCTTACGCGCGATCTCGTTAATGAACCGCCGAACGTGCTTTACCCAAAAACATTCGCGGATATCATCAAGAAAACCCTGACACCGCTTGGCGTAAAAGTCGAAATCTTCGACAAGGCGAAAATCGACAAGCTCGGCATGGGCTTATTGTCCGCCGTCGGCCAGGCTTCGATTAATGAGCCGCGCTTCGTCGTCATGACATGGCCGGGTAAGAATAAAAACGCCGCCGTCGGCAAGGCGCAGAAACCGATCGCGCTCGTCGGCAAGGGCATGACATACGATTCCGGCGGCTTAAGCCTCAAGCCTTCGGACGCAATGGCTTCGATGAAAATGGATATGGGCGGCGCGGCCGCCGTCGTCGGCGCGATGCACATGCTTGCCAAGCGTAAATGCAGCGTGCCCGTGGTCGCCATTACGCCGATCGCTGAAAACTCGATCTCTGACAATGCTTATCGCCCTGACGATATCATCACGTCTTACAGCGGCAAGACCGTCGAAGTTTTGAACACCGACGCGGAAGGCCGTTTGATCCTCGCCGACGCACTGACCTATGTTCAGGAAAAATTCGATCCGAAAGTCATTATCGATCTTGCGACGCTGACCGGCGCGATCATGGTCTCATTGGGTCTCAATTACTGCGGTGTCTTCGCCAATGAAGACTCCCTGTGGAAGAAAATCGAAGCCGCAGGCGCGAATACGGGCGAAAAAGTCTGGCGCATGCCGATAGATGACGATTTCCGCCGCGAAATGGATTCCACGTTCGCAGATATCAAGAATATAGGCGCGGGCCGCTTCGGCGGTTCGTCGCTCGGGGCCGCTTTCCTCAGCGAATTCATCGATAAGGGGCGCGCCTGGGCCCATCTCGATATCGCAGGGGTTGCCATGATAAAAAGCCCCAAACCGACCAATCCTAAACCTTTTGCCAGCGGTTATGGTGTCAGACTGCTGAACGACTTTATCAAAGAGAACTATGAGTAAACAGAATATCATACCGTCATCCCCCGACTTGATCGGGGGATCCATGGATTACCCGCCAGAATCAAAAGCTGAACTGGGTAATGACCGGAACGGGATCACCCACAAAATCCGCCTGACCGATTATCTCTCGGACCAGATCGATCTCGCCGATCCGAACGATCCGATCGCGCGCCAGTATCTGCCGAGCATCGAGGAAACCGTGCCATCGCTTCTCGATCAGGTCGACCCTATCGGCGACAAAAAGCATGGTGTCGGCAAGGCCCTCATCCATCGCTATCCTGATCGCGTGCTGTTGCTCGCGACCGATCACTGCGCAGCCTATTGCCGTTTCTGTTTCCGGAAAGACCGCGTCGGTAAAGGCGAAGCTGTGATGCCCGATGCCGATATGGAAGAAGCGCTTTCGTATATCGCGAAAACCCCTTCGATCTGGGAGGTTATTTTCTCCGGCGGCGATCCGCTCATTCTCTCGCCGCGCCGCCTCGAACAACTGATCGCGCGCGTCTCGGCCATTCCGCATGTGAAGACAATCCGTTTCCATACGCGCCTGCCGGTCTCTGATCCTGCACGCGTCACGAAGGAACTGGCGCAGGCGCTCGTCTCTGATAAAGCCACCTATCTCGTCATACACGCCAACCATGCACGCGAACTGACGGCAGAAGCCATACAGTCTTTCAAAACATTGCGCGACGCGGGGGCAATATTGCTCTCGCAATCCGTTCTCTTACGCGGCGTGAATGACGATGTAGAAACGCTCGAGAATTTATTCCGCGGCCTCGTCGAGAACGGCGTGAAGCCCTACTACCTGCATCATCCCGATCTCGTGGAGGGTACGGCGCATTTCCAGCTTTCCCTCGCTGAAGGTCAGGAACTGATGAAACAATTGCGCGGCCGCGTCTCTGGCCTGTGCTGGCCGACTTATGTTCTCGATATCCCGAACGGTTTCGGCAAGGTGCCGGTGAATGAAACCTATGTCACCAGGACACCGGACGGACGTTATCTGGTTGAAGATTATCAGGGCGGGAAACATATCTATCCCCCTGTTGACCACAAATGACCGAAATCCGTTTCTACCATCTGCAAAAGAAATCAGCGGAAAGCGTCGTCTTTGACCTCGCCGAACGTGCGCTGTTGAAATTCCCGCGTATCCAGATTCGCGTGCGTGACGAAGCTGATGCCACGCGCCTCAATGATTTCCTGTGGTCGAACAAGGCGGATTCTTTCCTGCCGCACGGCACGGCTTCTGACGGCTATAGCGATAAACAGCCCGTGTTTATTACCGCGCTCAACAACCCGAACGCAGCGGAAGTTTTATTCCTGATGCCCGGTGCCGATACGTCCGGTATCGCGCCCTTCAAACTTGTCTGCGATATTCTCGACGGCCGTGACGAGGAACAGATCGCGGCGGCGCGATCGCGTTACCGCGACTGGAAATCCCAATCGCATGATCTGAGCTACTGGCAGCAAAACGATGCAGGGAAATGGGAACAAAAGTGACGCGCAGCGTCATCCCCGCGAAGGCGGGGACCCGGCAAATAAAAAAAGCCGCCCATAAGGCGGCTTTTCAAATTCTATTCGCTAGGATTATTTCTTCGCTGGCTCTGCTTTCGCATCTTTCGCAGCAGGGGCCGCTTCGCCTTCTTTGGCAGGCGCTGCCGCCGCACCGGCAGGAGCCGGAGGTGCCAGGTCTTTTTCTTCCTGTGCAATTGCCGCAGCCGATGGCTCGGCTTCCGGTGAATCATCCATCGTGCGCAGGTAAGCGATAACAGCCGCGCGGTCTTCAGCTTTCTTCAGACCCATGAAAGTCATCTTGGTGTCTTTGTCGTAGCCTTTTGGTTTCCAGAGGAATTTGTTCAGCTCTTCATAGGTCCAGACGGAGCCGCCCTGTTTGTCGAGCGTGCCGGAGTATGCATAGTCCGGGTGAGTCATTTTCTTGTTACCGACGACACCGTAAAGACCCGGGCCGACAGCGTTCGGACCGCCTTTTTCGATATGGTGACAGGCACCGCAGGCTTTCGCGACGGCTTTGCCTTTTTCAACATCGGCCTTGGCGATCATCGCGAGAATTGGTTCAGGCATGGCCACGGCCGCTCCGCCGCCGGCAGCAGCTTCTGTCGCTTCGACCGTCACGGCATCTTTTTCGAGATGCGCCGGGTGCACGAGATATTGTCCGAATTTACCGGCCACCATCGCCAGAAGTCCGGCGCTTAAGAGAGCGGCAAATGCCATGTTTGACTTCATATTCATGAAATAAGTCCAATTAAAGATTGTTTATTTTGCCCGATCTGGACAATATGCCGGGACAATATACCAACCAGATGAAACTTGTCGAGGCACTACTAAGAAAATATGAGCAAAGCCGGTAAATTAGTCGCCATCCAGGGAGTATTGGGCTCGAATTCGGATATCGCCCGCCGCCAGGCCCTGCCTCACATGGAAAGCTACCCTTGCGAAACCTTCGAGGAAGCCTTTCGCGCGCTCAAGGACGGAACGGTCGAACTGGCCCTGATCGCGGTCGACAATACCATCGCGGGCCGCGTCGCTGACGTTCACCACCTGCTTGCCACCGCCGATTTCTACATAATCGGCGAATATTTCCTGCCCATCGATTTCGCGCTGCTTGCCCTGCCGGGTGCCGCCATCGGCGACCTTAAAGATGTCTACAGCCATATCCATGCTATTCCCCAGTGCCGGAAAATCATTAAAGAGCTCGGCCTCAAGCCTCATGTCCACCCGGATACCGCGGGGGCGGCCGCCGATGTCGCCCGCTGGGGTGATAAGACCAAGGCTGCGTTGGCCCCGACTTTGGCCGCTGAAATCTACGGGCTTCAGGTATTACGGGAAAAGGTTCAGGATGCGGACCATAATACGACCCGCTTCCTCATCCTCTCCCGCGAAATGCTCCGCCCTAAAAATGACGGGCAGGTTTTTATCACCAGCCTGTTTTTCGAAGTCCGCAATATCCCCGCCGCGCTTTACAAAGCGCTCGGCGGTTTCGCGACCAACAGCGTTCAGGTCATCAAGCTTGAAAGCTATGTCGATCCGAAATTTTCGGTCGCGCGTTTCTATATCGAGATACTGGGACATATCGATGACCGCGCCGTTGGTCTTGCGCTCGAGGAGCTCGCTTTCTTCGCCAAGGATATCCGCGCCATGGGCACCTATGCCGCGCATGAATTTAGAAAACTAAACCCAAAAATGTCTTCCTGAGTGAAACGAAGGATCTGGATTGAAAGCAGCCGGATTCTTCGCTGACGCTCAGAATGACAAAAATATTAACTGAACGGAGACTAAAAAATGCCAACACATGCGACTCTTGCCGCTCAATTATTGCGCGACGCTGCTGGCTTTTTCCGCGCGCTGTCGGAACAGAATCAGGACCTGAAAGCGCAGATGCTTGAAAATGCTGATGTTTTTGAACAGGTCGCCCAGCTTGTCGAAAAAGATCCGACTGGTGCCTTACCGGACGAAAGCTAGGAACCCGGCGACGATCACACAGGCCAGCGCGGCCGTGAGGTAAAGCGAAACGCGAAGCCCGCGCCCCGGCATGGAATCGAGAACTTTAATCGCTTCATCGGAAATCTGTCCCGTCTCACCGTCGACCATCTTGCGGCGGACTTCGATACGCGTGTATTTCGCGGAGAGAAAAAGAATGTCGGCTTTGCGGCGGGCCTCAATCTCGTTTTTTAGAAATCCATGCGTCTGCCAGACCGGGCTGCCCTTTGAAGTCTCATCCTTCACGAAAGAGTAGATGATAAATTCCGGCTCTGCGGTCGAAGATGCTGTATTCAAAGAAACACCTTTCTCGTTCCCTGTAGCGCAGGGATTTTCATTTTAGATCTGGTCGTTTTCTAAAATTTGCGCTGAATTTTGCGCTGAAACTTCACGCTCATCACACTATAAAAAGTTTAACAATCGGTTAATTTGCGAATTTCATCCCCTCTTGATGAAACTTGCAGAACCGGCTTTCCAAAGATAAACTGTGGATATCTGATTTCGTTCCCTCCTTTACTGATTCCCCGACTTAAAAAGAACATTCCATGGCCCGCGCAATTACCATCAAACGACCTGCCAATCCTATGGCCCGCTTTTTCCGCTTCCTGCCTGACAGCTGGCAGGCCTATCTCGGCGAACGGATGCAGGATATTTTCGCGATTGCCGTCTGCCTCTCCGGCGCGTTTATTTTCCTCGCGCTCGCGACTTACCATTCGACGGACCCGTCGCTCAACGCCGCATCGTCTTTCACAGAGATTCAAAACTGGATGGGAAAAAACGGCGCGTATGTCTCGGACATCCTGTTGCAGATTTTCGGGATCGGTTCCTTCGTTTTCGCACTCGGCCTGATCACCTGGAGTGTGCGCCTGTGGCGGCGTGAAAATTTCGGTCCGTTCTGGCTGCGCGTCTCGGCGCTCCTCGCGGCGGCTCTCCTGCTTTCTGTCGCGGGTGCCGCGATCCCCGCTTTCATCCTGATGCCACAGCCGACGATGGGCGGCTCGGGCGGTGTCTTGATGCTCAATCATTTCTCGGCGCTGATCGAAGGCTATGTGCCTCTGGCGCGCGCGATTATCGCGCTGTTCTGCGCCGTGACCGGGCTTGTCTTCCTCAATCTCGGCCTTGCCCTGCGCAAGAACGAGCGTCAGGCGATGATCGCCACGATGCTCTACGGTTCTGCTGCGACATTTGAAACCGCCAGCTCCATCTGGCAGCGCATTTTCGCTTTCTTCTCCCCGCCTGAAGAAAAACCCGTCCGCCGCCGCGCCGCGAAAGTGCGTGATGAAGAACTCGAAGAAGACGAGGACGATGAGGAAGAAGATGAAGAAGAATCCGATGACGAAGAAGACGAAGATGAGGATTACGCCCCACGCAATATCAAGGTCGTAAAACCGCAGAAAGGAAATGCGTCCGCGAAAGCCAAGCCGTCCAAACAGGCACGCCTCGACCTGCGCGATCCTTCCGAATGGGAATTGCCGAGCGTGGAACTGCTGCAGGAACCGCCGAAACAAAACGAAGACCGCGTCGATGAAGGCGCCTTACGCAAGAACGCCGAGATGCTGCATTCGGTGCTGAACGATTACAACGTCTCCGGCGATATCGAATCGATCCATCCCGGCCCTGTCGTTACGCTGTATGAACTCGAGCCGTCACCGGGCACGAAAACCTCCCGCGTCGTCGGCCTCTCCGACGATATCGCGCGCTCGATGTCTGCCGTCTCTGTCCGCGTCGCCGTCGTGCCGGGCCGCAACGTCATCGGTATCGAACTCCCGAACAAGAAACGCCAGACAGTTTATTTGCGCGATCTCTTGGAAGGCGAAGAGATGGAAAAATGCGGCGCGAAACTGCCGCTGATTTTAGGCAAGGATATCGGTGGTCACCCGATCATCGCCGATCTCGCCAAGATGCCGCACTTGCTCGTTGCCGGTACGACGGGCTCGGGTAAATCCGTTGCTGTAAATACGATGATTCTCTCGCTGCTCTATCAGCTGCCGCCCGAGAAATGCCGCTTCATCATGATCGATCCGAAAATGCTTGAACTCTCGGTCTATGATGATATCCCGCATCTTCTCTCCCCTGTCGTTACCGAACCGGGCCGCGCCATCGTCGCGCTCAAATGGACGGTGCAGGAGATGGAAAACCGTTACCGCAACATGTCGAAACTCGGCGTGCGCAATATCGAAGGTTATAACCAGCGCGTGAAGGAAGCCCGTAAAAAAGGCGAAGTCCTGATGCGTAAAGTCCAGACCGGCTTCGATCCTGAAACAGGCAAACCTGTCTATGAAGAACAACCGTTAGATCTGACCGAGCTGCCATACATTGTCGTCATCGTCGACGAATTCGCCGATTTGATGCTCGTCGCCGGCAAGGAAGTCGAAAACGCGATCCAGCGCCTCGCGCAAATGGCGCGTGCCGCCGGTATCCACCTGATCATGGCGACGCAGCGCCCGTCGGTCGACGTTATCACCGGCGTTATCAAAGCGAACTTCCCGACCCGTATCTCCTTCCAGGTCACGTCGAAAATCGATTCGCGTACGATCCTTGGCGAAGGCGGCGCGGAAACGCTGCTCGGCATGGGCGACATGCTGTATATGGCTGCCGGCGGGCGGATCACCCGCGTACACGGCCCGTTTGTCTCTGACAAGGAAGTCGAAGGCGTGGTCAATCACCTGAAACTTCAGGGCGAACCGGAATATCTGGAAGAAATCACCGAAGGCGACTTTGACGGCGATGGCGAAGGCGGCGACGGCGAGCGTGAAAGCTCCGGCGACGAACTCTACGACCAGGCCGTCGCCATCATCGCGCGCGAAGGCAAAGCCTCGACAAGCTTTATCCAGCGCCACCTGCAAATCGGCTATAACCGCGCAGCGAGAATCATCGAACAGATGGAAAAAGAAGGCGTGGTCGGCAAAGCCAACCATGTCGGCAAACGTGAAGTTCTGGTGGGCTCACGATAAATAGAACCCTGTCATCCCTGCGAAAGCAGGGATCCAGATAGATCGCCCCATCTGGATGCCGATTTTCATCGGCATGAGGACCCGTATACCTGTCTAACCACTCCGAAATTTGCTACAATCTTCCCGTATTAAAAGGGGAGCATCTATGTCGCAAAATCTGTTTCGTTCTTATCTCGAACCGCTGGCCGATAAAATCCGGAATGCCGCGGTCCGCTTCCCCGTCCCGGCTGCCTGCGCCCTTTTGCTTTACATGGTCATGACCGGCCATATCGATAACAGCAAGGGATCTATCATTATGATCCTGATATTCGGATTCTTCTGGTCGATCGCCGCCACGTTGATGAGTGAAGCGCAGCGTCTCTCGCGATTGTGGCAATACGGAATTACCGCGCTCGGTCTTGCGGCCATTGCCGTCTGGGTCAGGCTTCCCGATAATTCCTACCAGTTTTATCCGATGGCCCTGATGGCGATCCTTACTTTTACGTCGATGTTTCTCCTGCCGTTTCTGGACAGGAAGAGAAACGATCTCGATTTCTGGTCGTTCAATTATTCTTTCTGGTTCCTGCTGATTTCGGGTTTCTTGTTGAGCATTATTTTCTTCGCCGCTATCTGCGCAATTCTCGCCATTCTGTCTTACCTGATCGGCTTTAAGATGCCTGTGCAGGGCGCGTGGAATTTCACCGCCTTTATCTTCGGGCCCTTTTATGTCCTCGCCAATCTGCCGCGTGATTTCTCGGCGGACTCCGTCAAACCCGGTGTCGTCTATAACGCGCAGTGCAACGTCCAGACTTATATCATCGTCCCGCTTTTCCTGGTCTATACCTGCATTCTCTATGTATATGCGGGGACTATCCTGGCCCGCTGGAAACTACCCGATGGCGAGCTTGCCTATTTCATTTCCGGCTTCGGTACGGTGGGGCTGATCGCCTATTTCTCCACCTTTTCTTTCGCGAACGGGCGGCCCATCCTCGAATTCTATCAGAAGAATTTCTTCCGTCTGCTGGTGTTGCCGCTGCTTCTGTTCATTCCGGCTCTCTACCAGCGCATCAACGCCTATGGCGTGACAGAAGACCGCTACGCGCTTGGTGTTTTCTGCGTTTTCACGATCCTGTCGATCGCCATCCATTATTCGAAATGGAGGAATATCGAACTCCGCGCCATCATGACCTTATTTGCGGCGCTTATTGTGATTTCGATGATCGGGCCGGTCAGCGCGACGAATATCTCCACGATCAGCCAGGGCGGCCGCCTGGAGAAACTGATCGAGAAATACCAGCTCGTCAAAGACCGCAAATTCGTTCCGCCCGCGAGCGAATTAAGTTTTGAAGATCAGAAGAATCTGAGTTCCATCCTTGAGTATATGCTGCAGAATGGTAAGCGGGACTATGTAAGGAAATGGTTCGACATTGATGATAATACCCGCGTCTACGATCTTATGCGGAATGAAATGCACATGTCGTTTCTTAACAAATATTCACGGGAAGGTAATGAAAGGGTTGTGAGAGGCGAGCCGTTCTCATGGTCGTCGCCCGAACAAAGGATCGCGTCCTATGTCAGCGGTTACGATTACGTGATGCGTTTTGATTTTCTGAGCGGAAATCTGAAGACGGCTGCCGTTGTCGACACGCCTGCGGGCAGGAAGAATTTTATCTTCTCTCTCGATCCGGCGAAGAATGTTTTTACCGTTGAAATGGCGGAGAATAATAAATCTGTTACGATTGATCTCGATAAAATATTCACAAGCCGTCCGGCAAGCGCCAGCGATCATCTTACAGCCTACGGCGAATCTCCATCCATGAAAGCGGCGCTTGATCTTTATACCTTCTCTGGAAACTTCGCCCAGGACGGCCATTTCACACCGCAAAATCTGACCGCTATATTGAAATTAAAGACGAAATAATCACCCGAATTTTCCTTCGCGCAGAAACCCCTTCATCTGCTTCATGATATCGAAGTTCCAGATCATATAGGTGTGGGTCGCTTCCATGACAAGGAAATCGGTCATGCGGGGAAGTTTCGTGCGTGCGACGGGGACCATGCCGTCATGCTCGCCGGAGAGAACATATTTCGCAAACGGCACCGCGGATTTACGTCCCGCGATAATACCGAGATCGTAATCCGATATATCGTCGTCATGAACATGCGTGGTGAGGAGCTGTAGCCCGACCGGGCCGAAGAGGAGTTTATAGGCGGGTTTAAGCCATTTGCTCGTGACCATGTAATCGGCCCATTCGCTGCCTGTATTGGGCGACCCTAACATCACGACACGACCCAGGTTTTTCGGCTTGTAATCGCGGATATAGTAACGCGCGAGAAGGCCGCCGAGCGAATGCGTCACGAAATGCATTTTCGCATCCGGGTTATAATTACGGTGCTTCTTTATTTTGCGGTCGAGATAGACGGCAAGGCTTTCGAGATCCTTGCGTCTTGCGGGGTAGGAAATATTGAGGACTTTATAACCGTTCAGTTCGAGATATTTCTGCAGCGGCCACATATCGAGCTTGCCGCGAAATATCCCGTGCAGAAGGATGACTGTTTCTTTCATACTATCTCACAATTCCAAACACAGTGCTTTCCCCGCGAAAGCGGGGATCTTATTTACAACATCAAGCAAGGTCCCCGCTTTCGCGGGGAAAGCACACCGGATCAATGCAGATTATCCGGCAGTTTATAAATGACATTATCGATCAGGCCAAAGTCTTTTGCTTCTTTCGCCGTCATATAGCTGTCACGATCCATAAAACCCCTTAAAACCGAGCGATTTTGTCCCGTATTGTCTTCGAAGATGGAGTAAAGAAGCTCGCGCAGTCGCACCAGTTCCGCCGCCTCGATCTCGACATCACGCGTCGAGCCTTCGACACCGCCTTGCGGCTGGTGCAACATGATACGTGAATTCGGCAGCGCGAATCTTTTGCCTTTTGTACCTGCACCTAGAAGTATCGCACCCGCAGATGCCGCTTCACCGATACAGATCGTCATCACGTCCGAGCGTATCGCCTGCATCACGTCATATATCGCCATCGTGTCGGTGATCGGTCCGCCCTGCGAATTGATAAACAGCACGATATCAGATTCCGAATCCTGCATATCGAGCATGATCATCTGCGCGCATAAAGTATTCGCCACCTGCGTGTCGATTTCGTCGGTCAGGAAAAGCACGCGCCTGTCCTGAAGCTGCGGGAATATATCCGGCAGGTTGCGGTCGGTTACCTGTTTTTCATCGCCTGCGGGGTCAAAATTACGCATCTTTTTTCTCACTCTCTATCTCTTGGTTTAAGGGTTACACGGCATTAACAGGGGCAAGCAAAAGCTCGTTCCTGATTAAAATACATTTTAATTTCAAGAGGTTAGCGGACCTTCTCTCTTATGTCGGGGCCCTTCCAAGTGATATAGGCGCATTTGACCAAAACAAAAGGCCGAAGCGGCATTTGACAGGAAAAAATAATAGGCTTATGGATCAGCCAAATATTGAGTAACAGGGAGTTAAAAATAAAATGGCTTTACCACAAAGACTTAAAAATGCATTCGCTGGAGCCGCCGGAGCCGCGCTGATGGGACTTTCTCTCTCACCTTTAGCCGCACACATGTCAGAGTCAAAAGATACGCTCGAAGAACGCATCGAGCTTTCCATTTTAGGCGGACTGATCGGCTCGACAGCGGTTTTGCTGCCGGCCCGTCGCCGTGGTCTGAACATAGGCTGATATCTATCTAGCCTTGTGCAACTCATCTAATCTTGCATCGCGCCCGCAGCCTTTGCGGTAAAGATTGTAATGCACGCTGTTATTATCGGCGTAATTCTGGTGATGTTCTTCCGCCGGATAGAACGGTTTGGCATCAAGAATTTGCACGGTCACTTTCTGGCCCAGGCGGTGTGACTGTAATTCATCCAGGCTTTTCTGCGCGGCATCGCGCTCCGCCTTGGTATCGACGAAAATAATCGCCGCATATTGCTTGCCCTTGTCGCAGAACTGGCCCTCGCCGTCGAAAGGGTCAACATTATTCCAGAACACATCGAGCAGTTTCTCATATGTCGTCTTCGCAGGATCATAGGTTACTTCCACCGTTTCAAAATGCCCGGTCGCACCGGTTGAGACCTGATCGTAAGTCGCCGTTTCTTTCGTCCCGCCTTCGTAGCCTGAGACAACATCGCTCACACCATCGACTTTTTCAAAGTCATGCTCCGCGCACCAGAAACATCCCATGGCGAAACTCGCCTTGGCGGTCGCTGCATGGGCGGAGGGCACTAACAAAAAGAGCGCAGCTAAAGACAGGAAGAATAATTTCATCGAAAAATCCGTTCGGCTTTAAATTATGGCAATAAAATCAAGGTTTATGGCCCGACCTCATCAATATAGACTTCCGCCATGAAATCTCAATTTCTTCCCGCTTTTTGCCTGTTCGTTGTCACCGTCGTCTTTATCTGGTCCGGCATTAATCCGCATGACCGGGCGATCTGGTGGATGGAAACAGCGCCGGCCATTATTGCCGCGCCGATCCTGATACTGACCTATAAAAAATTCCGTCTGACTGATCTCGCCTATGTCCTTATTTCCATTCACGCCATCATCCTGATAGTCGGCGGTCATTACACCTATGCCGAAGTGCCGCTGTTTAACTGGATACGCGACGAGCTCGGCACCAAGCGCAACTCCTTCGACGGAGTCGGGCATTTCGCGCAGGGTTTCGTCCCGGCGCTTATCGGTCGTGAATTATTGCTGCGGACCTCGCCGCTTCGCTGGGGGAAATGGATGTTCGCGCTGCTTATCCTGTCCTGCTTCGGGATCAGCGCGATTTATGAGCTTCTGGAATGGGCGGCAGCACTGGCCGAAGGCGGCGCGGCGGATGCTTTTCTGAGCACGCAGGGCGATATCTGGGATACCCAGAAAGATATGGCATTGGCGGGGGTCGGAGCGGTTGTTTCCCTGCTGATCCTGCCCGGCTGGCATGACAGGCAGCTGAAAAAGCTTTTATTTTCAGGGGATACTTCTCTTTGAATACGTTTCACTATAAATAGGTACACATGAAAAACATCATTCTCGCACTTCTCGTTTCACTCATTTGCGCCCCGGCCTTCGCCCAGCAGGCCGCGCCCGCGCCAGCCGACGATATCGCGAAAGCGGAAAGCTATTTCCAGCATCTCGGCACGGCCAAGGCGCGTTTTATCCAGACCGCGCCGGACGGCAAGCAGACGCGCGGAAATTTCTATCTTTCGCGTCCGGGTAAACTCCGTCTTGAATACGATCCGCCGCTCAAGGATTTCGTCGTTGCCGACGGGCTTTTCATCTATTTCTATGATGCCCAGCTCAAACAGCAGAGTAACGCCCCGATCAGCCAGACTCTCGCCGACTTCCTTCTGCGCAAGACCCTGAAACTGAGCGGCGACCTGAAAGTCACCAAGATCACGCGCGACGGCGGCCTGCTGCAGATGACCGTTGTCCAGACAGCCGAGCCAAATGCAGGATCGTTAACGCTCGGTTTTCAGGAAAGCCCGAATTTCCAGCTTAAGAAATGGCGCGTGAAAGACGCGACCGGCAGTATTACCGAAGTCGAGCTTTTCAATATCGAAGCCGGCATGAAACTGCCGTCAAATCTTTTCGTCTATCTCGATCCGAATAAAAAAGGTTTCAACTAAAAGTGGCGATTGACGGACCCCTGGATCAACTGATCCGCCAGCTGGCCTCGCTGCCGGGGCTCGGGCCGCGCTCGGCGCGCCGTGTCGCGCTGCACCTGATCCATCGCAAAAGCGAGTCCCTGCTGCCGCTCGCGCGCACGCTTGAGAACACGGCCGAGTCGGTCAAGACCTGCGGCGAATGCTACAATCTCGACAATTCCGACCCGTGCCGCATCTGCCAGAGCGCGAACCGCGACCGCACGACCTTGTGCGTCGTCGCCACCGTCGCCGATCTCTGGGCTATCGAACGCACGGGGATTTATAAAGGCCTCTATCACGTACTGGGCGGCGTTCTGTCGGCACTCGACGGCGTAACGCCCGCCGACCTGAACATCGCCTCGCTTAAGACCCATGTTGCGGCCATCCAGCCGAAGGAAATTATCCTCGCGATGTCGGCAACAGTCGACGCACAGGCGACTTCTCATGTCATCATAGATTTGCTGCAGGGAAATCCGGCGAAGATTTCACGGCTCGCGCACGGCGTGCCGGTCGGCGGCGAGCTGGATTATCTCGACGAGGGCACGATCGTCACCGCGATCAAATCCCGCTCCGCCTTTTAGATATTTAGATTTTCTCGGAAATATAAAGCGTGCAATCCGTATCCGTGCGCAACGCCGCCACATAGGTGAAATGCGCCGCATCCTCACCGCCGATCGAAATGTCGTAATAGACATTCGCCGGGAAATAATGATCGCTTGATGTCGCGGTCACGGTCGGCCCGCCAAAGCGCACATAAACGGGCGAGGTGGAATAAAGGCTGATCACGCGCGTATCCGCGTCAAACGCCGTCGCGTTGCGCGCCGAACTCGAGGTCACGGTGATTTTCTGGGCTCCGCCGTCGCGCAGGCGCAGGGCGGGAATCGGGTTGTTATTTTCATCGGTAGGTAAAAGCGTCGGCATATGATTTCTCCAAATAAAAAAATAGGCCGCCGGATTTGACCCAAAGGCGGATCAAAGCCAGGCGACCTCAAACAGGGGGATGTAGATAAGGGCTGAACCAGAAAAAACAGGGATTTCTGAACCAGATTTTCTTATTTAGTTCTATTTATGTTCCTTTGTCAATCTATTTTTGTTCTTAATAAGTTCAAAATTGTTCTTTTTTGTTCTTATTTCTCGGAAAGGACGAAGGAAAGGTTGCGAACACCGCTTTCGGTGAAGGAGGCGATCCCTTCGGCGATATCCCGCTTGGCGGTTTTGGCCGCTTCGACCACATAGAGAACCTGGTCGCTTAACGCCCCCAGAACCCGCGCATCGGGACCGCGTAAGGAAACGGGAGCCTGCACCAGTACAAGGTCATAAGCCTGACGCAGAGAGGCCAGCAGAGTCTTCATCTTCTCGGACGACAATAGATCGAGCGCGGTATTCGGGATGGCCGTGCCGTAGATGATATGAACGCCCGAAGGGTCGGTGCGGATGACGATATCTTCAAGCCGCGCCTGTCCGCTCAGGTAATCGACGAGATTGCGCGGAGCCTTGAGCGGCATTCTCTGCTGCAATGTCGGCGCACGCAGATCCGCATCGAGAATGAGAACCTTCTCTCCGGCGCGCGCGCTCAGGCGGCCAAGCGCGGCAATCAGTTCGCTGCGCCCTTCGCGCGGCCATGTTGAAGTAACAGTGACAAGCTTGATCGGCGATGTCCAGCTACGCAGCTTCAGTTCCTGCCGTAACGCCTTGACGCTATCGGCGGTCGCCCCGGCGGGCAGCGCGATCTCGCCCTCGCCGTTTTTCAAAAGGCCCGGAATGCGCGCCAGAATCTGGTAGCCGAAAATATCCTTGAGCTTCTTGCCGTTATCGACCGTCGGGCGCAACACCGCACGCAAGAGTAAATACAGCAGGCACAATATAAGCGTAAGCGCGCCTGCCATGAGCGTTTTCAGATAGGTGTGGCGCGGCAGAATCTCAACCTCCGCATCACCCAGCGGCAGGATCTTGAACGGGACTGCGCCGCCACCTTTCTGCTGCTCGACAATCACCGATTCCCTGATCGCGTCATCGAGACTTTTGAAATCCGCTTCCATTCTCTGGCGCAGCAATTCCGCCTTGGCCTTGTCGACGACCCCATGGGCTTTGTTATTATCCACCCCTTGCCTGTTCAAAAGCTCCTGTTCGCGCAAAGCCTCTATTAAAACAGGGTGTTTCGGCCCGTAGCGCAACCGCAAACCTGCAATCGTCGCCGCGAGCTCGTCCTTCTTCGCGCGCAGATCGTCACCGGATTTTCTTGATGCGGATTGCCCTATATTACGTTCGATATAATCGAGGAAAGTTTTCTGCGAAGTCAGAAAAGCCTCGCGTTTCTCCGAAAGATTTTTATCAGCATCGATCATGCGCTGATTAAATTCGGGAGCCTGCCCGGCCTGCCGCCAGTTGCTGAATTTTTCAAACAGCGTGGTGACGATCTTCTTCGCTTCGTTGCCGTCGGGACTTCTGTAGAAAATCCCCATCACCGAATTATCGGGATAGAGGCGCACAGCGAGGTTTTTCCTGAAAAAAAGGAGGCGCGCCGGGTCTATTTTCTCGCTTTGCGCCTTATAATCCGGGCCTAAATCGAAACTGCGGAATTTCGGGGCCTCATCGGGAGGCAGCAGATTCATATCCTTCAAAACCTGCACCAGCAGCGTGTCGGAAAGCAATAGATCGCGCTCGGTCTGCAAGGCGGGCTTGTCTTTGGGCGAAGCGGCGGCAAGCTGGAAATAAAGCCGCGCCTGATAGGTGGCCAGACCCTGCTGGCTTGTCACATAAGTCACAAGCATCGCAACTATCATCAGCGCAATGACAATACCTGCTTTGACAGCGCGGGCGCGTGCCGTCATTTAGAATTGCAATCCGGAAGCTGCTCGACAGTGACTTGCGGCTTGACGAGATAACCTGCGCTCAAGCCTTTGGTGAGTTTTTCCTCGAGCTGGCTGGCCGTCAGCCCGTTCGCCTGCACCTGGCCGAGAAGCGGGAAAGTCAACGCACCTTGGTCGCTGATCTGATAGGTATTGGTCAGGTCTTTTTCACGGAAGACGGTGATCTTGACGCGATCGCCTTTTACGATGGTGTTGTGCCTGATCGCTTCGACCGGCGCGCGCGGCGGCGGCACATCAGCCGCCTTGGCATCGATCGGTTTCTGTTCTGTCGGGCAGGTCACGATCGGCACGGCCTTTACGCCTTCAGTTTTCACTGTTTCCTTTTTAGCCGTTTCGGTTTTTGCCATTTCTGTTTTAACAGGAGCCACTTTTGGCGCGTCCGCCTTCACAGCTTCTTTCGGCGCTTCCACAGCCTTGATCATCGCCGGTATCGCAGCCGGAGCTGCCGGTTTCGTGGCTTCCTTCGTTACTTCTTTTGCGACATAAGGCGTCGCGACTTTGTCGGAGGACGTTCTGTAAGCATCTTTCGCGGTCAGTTCGACAACGGGTTTTTCCGGCGTATCGTCGAGCAGGTCGTGGCCGTGGAATTTGCCGATAGGCTCAAGCGTGCAGCCATTGAGTAAAAGAGCTGCGCAGGATACGGCCAGAAGAGGTGAAATTTTTCTTATCATTTTGTTTTCGCAATTTTCAAAAGGGGTGAAATGGAACCTTTATGCAATGGTGACATGATGGTGAATTTTGCCCGTTTCGTCCATAGGGCTAATGCGGCCATCACCGTCAGGATTTCGGATTAAGAAGTTTGGAATTGAGAGTCTGCTGAATGGACAGCATCCGCCCCGGCGCTTCGGGACCGAGTGCCTCGACGGGCATAAAAATTCCCTGGCTTTCGGGACCGGCATATTCATGATTTACGAAATCAAACCTTTTGACCAGCGAACCCTGCGCGTCATATTCATCGATCATCCAGATTCCGGTATTGGTGCAGGCGGTAATTTTGAACCCTTCGAGGATTCCGGGATTTGATTCTTTCGCCCGCTGGCAGGCTTTCGCCGTTTTCACCGCCGGCCCGTCTTCCTGAACGCCGCTGGCACAGGCACTTAAAACCATAAGGGCCGTAAAAATAATCAGGGCTGGTTTAAAGTGCTTATTCATATTTCAAATTTTGACAGGTCCTGAACGAGCGTCAACGGGATCGTTCAAAATAGTCTAAATTAATATTTATTTTACGTAATTTAGATTAAACTAATATGGTAACTTATTAATTTTGGGTATTTTGCCTGAATTTGGTGTGTTTGACATGGAAACCATCCATTTAATCAATAAAAAAGTCCTGATTGTCGAAGAAAACCCAGAAATCTCCGGTAATCTGGAGGATTTATTACGCAATCTTGGCATAAATGCGATCTCAAAGACCGGAAATGCCTATGAAACCCTGCAATTCTTCGATAAAACCCCCTATTGGGCGGATATCGTTATCTGTAACTGGGATATACCGGGGATGCCGGGCGTGGCCCTGTTCCGCGAATTGCGCACGACCCATCCCAAACTGCCATTCATCATCATGACCTCGCGCCAGGATGCCGAGTCGGTCCTGATCGCCCGCGATACCGGCGTGGACGGCTATCTGGTCAACCCGCTTTCAGCCGAAGAGCTGGAGAAAAAAATGGTCGGGGCTTTCAGAAAAATCATGACCCAGGCCGGTAAAACAAATGAACTGGTCGGCGGCTGGAATTTCATTTAATCCCTCCTCGCGTTAATATCATGTTTACATAATACAATCTAAACTGAATATGTCTTAATTGTGGCCTTATCTGGATTTTGAAACTCTGGTGCTTGAGGGGATTGCAGGCATGGATTCAGCTAATCTTGAGCAGAAACGCGTCCTTCTTGTCGAAGACGACCCGGAAATCATGGATATCCTCAAGAACTTCCTGAACGAGATGGGAATCAGCGAGATTTTCGAAGCGAATAGCGGCTTCAAAGCCCAGGAATTCATCGATAGCGACCCAAAAGGCGCGGACCTGGTCATCTGCGACTGGAATATGCCGGGAATGTCAGGCTTTTCGGTATTCCGCCAGTTCCGGACCAGCCATCCCGAAATGCCGTTTATAATGGTGACATCGCGCAATGATCCGGAATCGCTGCGTGTGGCGAAAGAAAGCGGGCTTGAGAGCTATCTCGTCAAGCCTTTGTCACAAGAGCAGCTTCAGCAGAAAGTACGCGTCGCCTTCGCGCCGTGAGGCGGATCAGCTTTTCAGCGAGATGATTTGTTTGACGAGTTCCGCCCCGGTCGGGATCTCGACCAGCACGACGGAAACTTCAACATCCATATTCGGCTTGGCCATGATGTCCTGGCATTTCGAGAGCGAATCCGCGAAACGTCCCGCCGCCTCGATCGGCTCGCGTGAATCGACCGGACGCAGTAAAAGGAGCGCAAATTCATTGCCGCTGATCTGGCCGATAATATCCGATGCCCGGCGCAGGCGCACCAGATGCTGCACCAGTTTTGCTGCAGCAATTTCCGCTTCATAAGCGCCGGACTGAACAGCGATCTGCTTGTAATTCTTCAATCCGATAAACAGCAGGTAACTATGCTCGCCATAGCGGTCCGCGCGATCGACGCAGGACAGGAACAGCTGATTGATCGCCGATTTCGCGATCACGCCGCCCGAGCTCGGGAAGTCTTCGCTGTCGTCGCGGAAATGGCGCACAATACCGAGGAAGCATGCGGCATTTTCAATTTTGCGATCGATGTCCTGCGGGTCCATCGGTTTGCGGATGACATCGTTGAAACCGAAACTCAACGCATTCTCGGTCTTGTGGCTGTCGGACATCAGGATCATGAAAGGGTAGTAGCGGATGCTGCGCCTGATATTGACGACCATCGGCTTCGGGTTCAGTTGCGGCGAAGGGTCGATAAAAACCACGTCATAGTCGTTATGTTGCAGCTCAAGGCTGCCTTCGGTCTTGGCCGGGGCATATGTGACCTGGTGCCCGAGGGGCGCAAGCCTGGATTTCAGCAGGTTGGCGGACTGCTCGTCACGGTCGATAACTAGAATTTTCATAGGTATTTTGAACCCCTTACAAAGACAAAAGCATTCTGTCTCAATAAATTATGAAGTCAACCGGATTAAGATTGCCCTAAATTGATATTTGACAGGAATAACCGGGTCCGATACATGTACCCCCCGATAATGAATGTGCCCTGATGGCGGAATTGGTAGACGCGCCAGCTTCAGGTGCTGGTGATCGCAAGGTCGTGGAGGTTCGAGTCCTCTTCAGGGCACCATTATCTCTCTTAAGCCCCCCTAATTTGCCATTTCCCGGAAATCCGCCTAGTCTCGCCTATAAATTAAGGGAGAATATCGATGACGGGCATATCGGCATGGACAAAGGATGAAATTATTAATCCTTTCGCAGAAGTAATTGCAAAAAAAGCAGGCATTGACCCAAGCGAAGTGACACCGGAATACGTCGAAAGATCCCTGAAAGAAAGTCGCAAACAGTATCTTCGCGAAGCCTTCGACGAGGGTCATACCATTAGCTCGTTGGATCGGGATTTTAATGCAAGAACGATCGCACAACGCTCCCTGTTTTTCTCCACTGACAAAGCTTGGCAGTTTTTTGAACGCAAGCTGGAGGAATGGGATGCTCAGAATGAGAACTCACCGACGCAAATCAACCATATTGGAATCAAACACGGTTTCAATTTCAGGGCGGCAGGCATCGAGATCAAACTGCCTTTCCTGCACATGATCACGGTCAATGTCGCAGCGCCTCAAAACCATATCGCATAAGGGATTAATTAAATGAACAGACCAAGTTTCGTCTTTAATGAAGTCGCCCCTTACAAGATATGGGACCCGCTTTATGCCGCTGTCGGTGCGATGGCCGGTGCCTCCGCTCAGGGACTGTCACTCAAAGAGTGTGCCCTGATAGGGGCGACAGCCGCCATTGGGTTCGCCGTCCTGCAACGCGTCGGCCCTGCCCCGCAATAATTACAGCCAGATGAGTTTATTGGCCGGGAATTTGGCCTTCATACGTTTTGCGTATGCCTGGCGGCGTTCGATATTTTCGTTTGGATAAACCGTCAATGTGTCGTTGGCCTGATCCGCCACATATTCTTTGGTCGCCCAGGCACGCGATAACGGATCGACAGCCACCGAACATAATCCGATATCGCTGTCTCCCGCACGCTCTTTCGCAACGCTTTCCCGGCGCAAATCAGGATCGGAAAGATTTGCCGGGCGTATACTGATATCCAGATCGGCCCCCATGTAATTGAGCCGGTAGAGAATTCGCCCGGTGCCGGCGCTCGGCTCTTCGCGGATCGCCTTCCTTGAAATCGCGCCAAGTGTTTCGATGAAATCTTTTGTCGCGATTTCGAAATTTCCCTGATCAAGCCAGACTCGCAGATCATAATCATTGATCGCGGGCGCGCGGTTTTTACGCGCGGCATAATCGGCATCGCGCGCAGCGCCGCCGAACAGCGCGTAATGTCTGGCACCCGCTTTTTGCAGCAGGTTAAAAATTTCCCGCAGAAGCGGCGGCTGGCCGGCGAGGTGAATTCGTTTGATGGTTTTCTCTATCATAATAGCTCTGCTTTATCTTCGGCGCGGACCATAGGCTATATTTCATAATAGTGGCAAGAAATAATGAAGCGCAGATGCCGCCCAGCAAGGGACAAAACCCCTTATCTGCTTGAAAAACCCCTGAAAAACCTCTATTCCCGATATATGACCATTTATCTTTATCAGAATGACTTGCCTGCCGATCTTTCCTTTGGGAAGTCCGTCGCCATCGACACCGAAACCATGGGTTTGCACCCGGCAAGGGACCGGCTCTGCCTCGTCCAGTTATCTGCAGGGGACGGCGATGCGCATCTCGTCCAGTTCAAGGACAGAAACTATGCTGCGCCAAATCTGAAAAAACTTCTCGGCGATAAAAAAGTCATGAAGCTTTTCCATTTCGGCCGTTTTGATATCGCTATCATGCAGGCCTATCTCGGCGTTCAAGCGAACCCGGTCTATTGCACAAAAATCGCCTCGCGCCTGTGCCGTACTTTCACCGATCGCCACGGCCTTAAAGATCTCTGCCGCGACCTGCTCTCGATAGACGTGAACAAAAACCAGCAGACTTCCGACTGGGGCGCTGACACGCTGACTGAAGACCAGAAAGCCTATGCGGCGAACGATGTTTTGCACCTGCATCAGCTCAAGGAAAAACTGGACGCAATGCTCAAACGTGAAAACCGCACGGATGTCGCACAAGCCTGTTTTGATTTTCTGCCACACCGCGCCAATCTCGACCTGGTCGGCTGGGATGAATTCGACATTTTCGCGCATTGATCAAGATGACAAACACCGCAAAAAACCCAAGCAATCCGACAGATCTCGATCACGCCCGCCGGGTTTTGGAGCTTGAAAGCTCGGCGCTGCTCGCCCTGTCGAAATCGCTCGACGGTAATTTCACGCAGGCCATCGAAGCCATTCAGAAAATGAAAGACAGCAGCCAGGGCCGTCTGATCGTCGCAGGTATCGGCAAATCAGGCCATGTCGCGCGCAAGATCGCAGCGACCCTCGCCTCGACCGGCACACCGTCCTACTACATCCACCCGGGAGAAGCGTCCCACGGCGATCTCGGGATGATCACCGACAGCGATGTCGTGATCCTGCTCTCAAACTCCGGTGAAAATAACGAGTTGATCGATCTGATCCATTACTGCAAACGCTTTCACATTCCATTGATCGGCATGACCAGCAATGGCGAAAGCACGCTCGCGAAACATTCCACCATCCCGCTTGTAATGCCGAAAATCCCGGAGGCGAGCCTCGACGTTCTCGCCCCGACCACGTCTACGACCATGATGATGGCCTTTGGCGACGCGATTGCGATTGCGCTGCTTGAACGCATGGGACTGACCCCCGAACAATTCCGCGTCTTCCATCCGGGCGGTAAACTGGGAGCAAAACTCAAGAAAGTTTCCGAATTTATGATCTCCGGCAAAGATTTGCCGCTGGTCACCGCCGACACGCCTTTCTCGCAGGCCCTGCTGATTTCGTCCGAGAAAAATCTCGGCTCCATGCTCATCGTCGATAAGGACCAGAACCTTCTGGGCATCGTGACGGACGGCGATCTAAAACGCCATATGAGCCCCGAGCTTCTTACCAAACCGGTAAAAGACATCATGTCCGTCAATCCGAAAACGATTTCGCCGGACCTGCTCGCGGCAGAAGCGCTCGATATGATGCTCAACGGTTTCGGCTCGCCCATCACATCGCTGATCGTTGCGGATAAAGGCAAGATTGCCGGGCTGATCCGCATTCAGGAGCTTTTGCGCGCAGGTATTGCCTGATAGATTACGCCTATGGCCCCCTCTTTCCCTCAAGGTAATCTCCCTCAAGATGACGACGATATCTCCGTTCCATCCGGCCGTCTGGCTGGCTTCATCCATTCGGACGACGATGCGATGGAGAAAACGCTTCACAGTATCCGTCGCTCCACGCTTGTTAAAAAACTTCGCCTGATCCTGCCTTTGATAGCGGGCGCGATTATCGTCGTCATGTTCGTCTGGTCGGACATGGAAAGCGTCGCGCCGCCGCAGAAGAAAAAAGATGTCGCGCCGCAATCGATCGGCAAGAACGAACTTTTGAATCCCCGTTTTGAATCCGAAGACACAAGCCAGCAGCCTTATACGATCACGGCGCAAAAGGCGTTTCAGAATTCGGACAATCTCAACCTGATTATATTGGAAAAACCTGTCGCCGATATCTCGCTCAAGGACGGTAAATGGCTGGCGGTCGAAGCCGACAAAGGGGAATTCGAGCAGGTAAAACAGACATTGATGCTGCAGGGCCACGTCAAACTCTTCCATGACGACGGTTATGAAATGCTGACCGAACGTGTCGATATCGATATGATCGCGCAGACTGCCGTCTCGACGACACCTGTTTCGGGCCACGGCCCTGTCGGCACAATTCAATCGAAAGGCCTGACTGCAAACGGTGCGAAGGGGCTTCTTACTTTCACGGGTCCGGCGACCCTCGTTCTTAATCAGAAAATGGAGACCCCATAATGCCTGCTTACATGAAAATGTTCCTGCTCTGTGGCGCAGCGTTATCGCTGATATCCTTCTCCGCAAGTGCGCAGGAAGAAAAGAAAACAGAGATTCCTGTTGAGCAGACCTCCGCCCAGCCTCTGGAGATTTCCGCCGATACGGCGCTTGAATGGGATCGCGTGAATAAGAAATATTTTGCGCGCGGCCACGCTATTGCCAGACAAAACGGTATGCAGGTAGAGGCAGACACGCTGACCGCCGATTACCGCGAGGCCGAAAAAGGGACTGAAATTTACCGCCTGACCGCCGTCGGCAATGTCATTCTGACTTCTGGCGAGAATAAAGGATATGGCGACAATGCCGTCTACGAAGTGGACTCGGCGAAAGCCGTGATGACAGGCAAGGATCTGCGCGTCGAAGGCCCGCAGATGAAACTGACGGCCCGGGAAAAATTCGAATATTATTCAAATGAAGGCAAGATGATCGCTTATGGCTCGCCTGTCATTACTAACAAGGATAGCACGCTGACTGCCGATCTTATCACTGCCTGGACCGCTGATAAAAACGCGAAAACCGTTGCAGCGCCTGCCGATCCCGCAGCCCCACCATCACAATTGAAAAACCTGAAACGCGCCGAAGCCGAAGGCCATGTCGTCATTACGACACCGAAAGAAAAAGCGACTTCCGATCGCGGTATCTATACCGGTGACAACGATACTGTGGAATTGCTCGGCAACGTCAAACTCAACCAGGGCGAAAATATTTTGGAAGGCACACGCGCCGAGATGAACCTGACGACGAAACTGAGTAAAATGTTCGGCAGCCCCGAAAAGGGCGGCCGCGTGAAAGGGACTTTCTTCCCGTCTTCCAAAAAAGAAGCCGGGAAATAGCCTGACGATTAGGGCGTTGGAGCTTGCTGAACTTTAGTCAGCAGCGGCATTGGGGAAGCAGTACCGCCTGAAATCGCCATCAACATTCCCTCATTATCAAACAGGGAATCGCCGATAATGGCTTCTATGCGCATACCTGCTGCAAAAGGCTCGCTGGCCATGCTGACTTTGTGCGTCTCGCCGCTTTCAAGCTGCACGGTCGCCATCTGGAATGTCCAGCCCAGCGCATATCTCGCGCCGCAATCTTCAAGAATGGTTGCCGTTACTTTTCCGCCCTTTGCAGGGATGCCGGAAGTCTTACTTTGATTAATTTCGCTATTCGCCATTTTTATCTCCGTTTCGGCGGATACTATTTTTTATATTACATTATGTCAATATAATATTGATTAGTTTTGTA